>NZ_JBFTMX010000026.1:0-74300 GCF_056397205.1 Massilia sp. 05N420 | reverse complement strand
CACCTGGGCCGACTGGGTCGCGCGCAGCTCGGCCGGGTCGAGCAGGAAGGTGTACTCGCGCACCAGGCGGCCGTTATTCCAGCTCAGCTCCAGCAGCATGTCGACGAAGGGCTCGTTCAGCGGCTGGCTCGAACTCACGCGGATGAACTGGCGGCCGTTGCGCTGCTCGACCGCGAATCGCAGCGACAGCAGGGCCGGATTGAATTCGATGTTCGCGGCACGGAAGGCATCGGGCGAGGCCAGCTTGGCCACCAGTCCCGACGCCTCGTCGCTGGACACCGCCGTCAACTCGATTTCGGCACRCAGGGGCTGGCCGAGCGCGGACAGCACGGTGAGTTTGCCGAGGCCTGCCGCGTGCGCGGCCGAGCTCAGCACCAACGCACTGGCGACCGCCGCGGTGAGCTTCTTCAGCGCGGACGACTTCATCGAGGGACGGTTAGTGGAATGCATAATTCGACTGAGTGAGTTGAGCGGGCCGCAAAAGTTGCCCGGAGGTCACAGCAACATAGCATCATGCATTATGGCATGCAAGCTCTGCGGGAGGAAACATTCACGGCCCCTGAGATATGTAGACGCTCTATTCACGCAACTGATGTTTTTTGGGTCAAACCATGACATTTCGTTAGCACCTCTTGCAATGGAGACTACAACGAAAAAGGCGGCCGAAGCCGCCTTGTCGTGAGCGGCCGAAACCGCCCTATTCTACCCGCGCCGGCCGGAATTACTTGTCCAGCACGATACGCAGCATGCGGCGCAGCGGTTCGGCCGCGCCCCACAGCAGCTGGTCGCCGACGGTGAAGGCCGAAATGTATTCCGGACCCATCGACATCTTGCGCACGCGGCCGACCGGGATGGTCAGGCTGCCGGTGACGGCGGCCGGGGTCAGGTCGCGCATCGAGGCTTCGCGGGTGTTCGGCACGAACTTCACCCACTGGTTGTCGCCCGCGATGATGTCGTTGATCTCGTCCAGCGGCACGTCCTTCTTCAGCTTGATGGTCAGTGCCTGCGAGTGGCAGCGCATCGCGCCGATGCGGACGCACAGGCCGTCCACCGGAATGACGTTGCCCGATGCCTGGGTGCGGCCGAGGATCTTGTTGGTCTCGGCGCCGCCCTTCCACTCTTCCTTCGACTGGCCGTTGCCCAGGTCCTTGTCGATCCAGGGGATCAGGTTGCCGCCCAGCGGCACGCCGAACTGCCTGGTCTCTTCCGCCGACATGCCATGCTGGGTTGCCAGCACGGTGCGGTCGATCTCGAGGATGGCCGAGGCCGGATCGTCGAGCAGGTTTTTCACCGCGCCGTTGATGGTGCCGAACTGGGTCAGCAGTTCGCGCATGTGCTGGGCGCCGCCGCCCGATGCCGCCTGGTAGGTCATGGAGGTCATCCAGTCGACCAGGTCGTTCTTGAACAGGCCGCCCAGGCCCATCAGCATGCAGGACACGGTGCAGTTACCGCCGACGAAATTCTTCACGCCGCGCGTCATCGCATCCTTGATGACGTTCAGGTTGACCGGGTCGAGCACGATGACGGCGTCGTCGTTCATGCGCAGGGTCGAGGCGGCGTCGATCCAGTAGCCGTTCCAGCCGGCTGCGCGCAGCTGCGGGAAGACTTCGGTGGTGTAGTCGCCGCCCTGGCACGAGATGATGATCTCGCACTTCGACAGCTCGGCAATGTCGGTGGCGCTCTTCAGTTTGGTCTCGTTCTTCGCCATGGCCGGCGCTGCGCCGCCCGGGTTCGAGGTAGTGAAGAACACCGGCTCGATGTGGTCGAAATCGCCTTCGTCCTGCATGCGCTTCATGAGGACCGAGCCGACCATGCCGCGCCAACCAACCAGACCAACTAGTTTCATTTCCATTTCCTCTTCATCTGTGTTGTCGTGGACTCGCGGAGCCCACGATGAATATCGATTAACGCCGAATCACCCCAGCGCGTTGACCACCGCATCGCCCATCTGTTCGGTACCGACACGGGTCGTGCCTTCCTCGAAGATGTCGGGCGTGCGCAGGCCCTGGGCCAGCACGGCCTTGACCGCATTCTCGATGCGGTCCGCCTGTTCCGGTTTGCCGAGCGAATAGCGCAGCATCATCGCGCTTGAGAGGATCGTCGCCAGCGGATTCGCGATGCCCTTGCCGGCGATGTCGGGCGCCGAGCCGTGCGAAGGCTCGTACAGGCCCTTGTTGTTCGCATCCAGCGACGCCGAGGGCAGCATGCCGATCGAGCCGGTCAGCATCGCGGCCGCGTCCGACAGGATGTCGCCGAACATATTGCCGGTGACGATGACGTCGAACTTCTTCGGCGCGCGCACCAGCTGCATCGCGGCGTTATCGACGTACATGTGTTCGAGTTCGACGTCCTGGTAGTCCTTGTGCACCTCGGTGACGATGTCGCGCCAGAACTGGAAGGTCTCCAGGACGTTGGCCTTGTCGACGCTGGTCACGCGCGAGCCGCGCTTGCGGGCGGCCTGGAAGGCGACGTGGGCGATGCGGCGGATCTCGCCTTCCGCATAGCGCATGGTGTCGAAGCCTTCGCGCTGGCCCGCGAAGGGACCGTCCGGGCACTCGCGCACGCCGCGCGGCTTGCCGAAGTAGATGTCGCCGGTCAGCTCGCGGATGATCAGGATGTCCAGGCCGGACACGACTTCCGGCTTCAGGGTCGAGGCGCCCGCCAGTTCCGGATACAGGATCGCCGGACGCAGGTTGGCGAACAGGCCGAGTTCCTTGCGCAGGCCGAGGATGGCCTGTTCCGGACGCAGCGCGCGCTCCAGGCTGTCATACTTGTAGTCGCCGACGGCGCCGAACAGCACCGCGTCGGCGGCCTTGGCGAGCGCCAGGGTGGCGGGCGGCAGCGGATGGCCGTGGGCCGCGTAGCCGGCGCCGCCGACTTCCGCGCTTTCCAGCTCGAAGCGCTCGTCCAGCGCGTTCAGGACCTTGACCGCCTGGGCCGTGATCTCGGGACCGATGCCGTCGCCCGGCAGGATTGCAATCTTCATGTGATTCCTTGCTTAGATCGTGTTGGCGAGCCAGGGCTGGGCGCGCAGATGACGCTCCTCGAAAGCGCGGATCTCGTCGGCGTGGCGCAGGGTCAGGCCGATGTCGTCCAGGCCGTTCAGCAGGCAGTACTTGCGGAACTCGTCGATCGCGAACTCGAAGGCCAGCTTGCCGTCCGGCGTGCGGATCACCTGCTGCTCGAGGTCGACCACCAGCTTGAAGCCGGGGAAGGCCTTCACCTCATTGAACAGGTGGTCGACCTGCTGTTCGTTCAGCACGATCGGCAGCAGGCCGCTCTTGTAGCAGTTGTTGAAGAAGATGTCGGCGAAGCTCGGTGCAACGATGGCGCGGAAGCCGAACTGCTGCAAGGCCCAGGGCGCATGCTCGCGCGAGGAGCCGCAGCCGAAGTTCTTGCGGGCCAGCAGGATGGAGGCACCCTGGTAGCGCGGCTGGTTCAGCACGAAGTCCGGATTCAGCGGACGCGTCGAATTGTCCATGCCCGGCTCGCCATGGTCCAGGTAACGCCACTCGTCGAACAGGTTGGGGCCGAAGCCGGTGCGGCGGATCGACTTGAGGAACTGCTTGGGGATGATGGCGTCGGTGTCGACGTTGGCGCGGTCGAGAGGCGCCACCAGTCCTTCTTGTACGATAAATTTTTCCATGGTCTGCTTCCAACTGCTAGTCAGCGGGGTCAGAGCACAAGCGGGAAATTCGTGCTCTGACCCCGATAAGTTATTTTCCGCCCGCGCCAGTAATCACCTGGCCAACCTTCTGCACGTCCTTGCCGACGCCGGAGATGGTATTGCAGCCAGTGACAACGAATGCGATGAGTGCGAGAGCGAGTACTTTTTTCATGGTATCCCTAGATTGATGGTCATGATCCAGCCAGGATGATCGACCCCGGCCGGTTTGATTACGGTTCGTTTGCGGCGCTTATGGCGCCTGGGGTCAGCAACTGACCCCGATTATCAGGTCTTGCGCACGTCGACGAAGTGGCCGGCAATCCCCGCCGCCGCCGCCATCGCCGGCGACACCAGGTGGGTACGTCCGCCCTGCCCTTGCCGTCCTTCGAAGTTGCGGTTCGAGGTCGAGGCGCAGCGCTCGCCCGGATCGAGGCGGTCGGCGTTCATGGCCAGGCACATCGAGCAGCCCGGCTCGCGCCATTCGAAGCCGGCGGCCTTGAAGATCTTGTCGAGGCCTTCGCGCTCGGCCTGTTCCTTCACCAGGCCGGAACCCGGCACCACCATCGCCAGCTTGACGTTGGAGGCGCGCTGGCGGCCGCGCACGACGGCGGCGGCGGCGCGCAGGTCCTCGATGCGCGAGTTGGTGCAGGAACCGATGAACACCTTGTCGATGCGGATGTCTTCGATCGGCGTATTCGGCTTGAGGTCCATGTAGACCAGCGCCTTTTCCATCGCGTCGCGCTTGACCGGATCGCGTTCCTTGTCCGGATCGGGCACGCGGCCGTCGACCGTCGTGACCATCTCGGGCGAGGTGCCCCAGGTGACCTGCGGGCGGATCTCGGCCGCGTTGAGGGTCACGACCATGTCGAACTTCGCGCCCGGGTCGGTGTGCAGGGTGCGCCAGTAGGCGACCGCCTGTTCCCACTGCGGGCCGACGGGCGCGAACGGGCGGCCCTTGACGTAGTCGATGGTGGTGTCGTCGACCGCCACCATGCCGGCGCGCGCGCCCGCTTCGATCGCCATGTTACAGACCGTCATCCGGCCTTCCATCGACAGCGAGCGGATGGTCGAGCCGGCGAACTCGATCGCGTAGCCGGTGCCGCCGGCGGTGCCGATCTTGCCGATCACGGCCAGCACGATGTCCTTGGCGGTGACGCCGGCCGGCAGCACGCCGTCGACCTGCACCAGCATGGACTTCGACTTCTTCGCCAGCAGGGTCTGCGTGGCCATCACGTGTTCGACTTCGGAGGTGCCGATGCCGTGCGCCAGGCAGCCGAAGGCGCCGTGGGTCGAGGTGTGCGAGTCGCCGCAGACCACGGTCATGCCGGGCAGCGTGGCGCCCTGCTCCGGGCCGATCACGTGGACGATGCCCTGGCGCTTGTCGTTCATGTTGAAGTAGGTGACGCCGAAGGCCTTCGCATTGCTGTCGAGGGTCTCGACCTGCAGGCGCGAGGTCGGGTCCGCGATGCCGTGGCTGCGGTCGGTGGTCGGCACGTTATGGTCGGCTACGGCAAGGTTGGCGGAGGTGCGCCATAGCGGGCGATCCGCCACGCGCAGGCCTTCGAAGGCTTGCGGGCTGGTCACTTCGTGAACCAGATGACGGTCGATATAGAGCACGGTGGTGCCGTCCGCGTCGGCACGCACGACGTGCGAATCCCAGAGTTTGTCGTAGAGCGTCTTTAACATGATTTCAATCGCTACCTATCCACTTGAACAACCGCCTTATGCGGGCATGGTCTTTGATTATGCCATATTTGTGCAGTGCGTCAGCCCGGGCACCAGCAAGATTATTTCAACCGGCTCATCCGCATGCAAATTTTATTTGTAGCAAATAGCATGTTTGCAAATAAAAAAAGCCTGCGCAGAGTATGCGCAGGCTTTTCTTGGCTTTGTTTTCGTGTTGCTTTTATGCAGCCAGGCGCACGCTGGAACGGCAGCCGTCCATCAGGAAGGACAGGCCCACGACCAGCACCAGCGAACCCTCGGCGGAGCGCGCGGTACCGGTGATGCCCTCGACGTGCAGGGCCGTCATCGGCTTGATCACCAGGTCGGCCGTGCCGTCCACCGCTTCCACCGCGATGATGTAGGGCTGGGGCGCGTTGATGACGATGCCGACGCGCTCCGAGCACTCCTCGTAGCCCAGCGAGGCCGCCAGCGAGCGCACCGGCAGCGGACGGCCCTGGTCCTTCAGCACCGGGGCGCCGCCGACCTGCATGAAGGTCTCCGGCAGCTCGACCACGCGCTCGACCACCGCCATCGGCAGGGCCAGCTGGGCGCCCGAGGTCGACACCAGCATGGTCGGCACGATCGACAGCTCGATCGGCAGGCGGATCGAAAATTTCGTGCCGGCGCCGAGCCTGGAATCGATGCGGATCGCGCCGCGGTTCTTCTCGACCGCGGTCTTGACCACGTCCATGCCGACGCCGCGGCCCGACACCGACGACGCCACTTCCTTGGTCGAGAAGCCCGGCAGGAACACCAGCTGGTAGGCCTCGTCGTCCGAGGTCGCCTGGTGCTCGGTGATCAGGCCCTTCTCCATCGCCTTCTTGCGCAGCCTGGACGGATCCATGCCGCGGCCGTCGTCTTGCAGCACGATCATGACGCTGTTGGCTTCCTGCCAGGCTTTCAGCAGGATGTAGGCCTTGGCCGGCTTGCCCGAGGCGACGCGGTCTTCCGGACCTTCGACGCCATGGTCCAGCGCATTGCGCAGCATGTGCACCAGCGGATCGTAGAGGCTGTCCACCACCACGCGGTCGACTTCGGTCTCGGCGCCTTCGATGGTCAGCTCGACTTCCTTGCCCAGGTCCTTGGCCAGCTCGCGTACCAGGCGCGGGAACTTCTGGAACAGGCGGCCCACCGGCTGCATGCGGGTCGCCAGCGTGGCGCGCTGCAGCTCGGCCGAATAGCGCGAGGCGCGCTCCAGGGTCTCGGTCAGGGTCGCCATCAGCGTGGCGGCCTGGCCTTCGAACTTGAACTGCGACAGGCGCTCGAGCAGCACGGCGGCCTGGTTCGCGGCCTGCACCGATTCGCCCGCCACTTCCAGCAGCGCGTCCAGCTTGACCGCGTCGATACGGATGCTTTCGTCGGCCTTGGCGGCGGTGTTTTGCGCCGGCTTGTCGCCGCCACGGCGTTCGATGCCGTCCCAGCCGGACTTGGCCGGGGCGGCTTCGGCCTCGGCTGCCGGAGCCGCCACCGCCACCGCGTTTGCGGCGGCCGGCGCCGATTCCTGGCCCGCAGCCGGGGTGCAGGTGCCCGGCGGCACGACCGCCATGTACATGGCTTCCCAGTCCAGGCCGTCCTCGCCGATCGCGGCGGCGGCTGCCGGCGCGGCGGCCACCACCACCGGGGCTGCGGCCGGCGCCGGCGCAGCGGCGGGCGCCGGCGCGGCCTTCGGCGCATCCATGCCGGCGATCGCATCCTTCAGCATGCGCTCGAGGTCGGCCGGCATCGAGGCCAGCTGTTCCGGCGGCGTGCCGTTGTTCAGGTCGTTGAGCTGGTCGGCGACGAAGCCCGATGCCTGCAGCGACGCCTCGATGGCCGACGGCGTGACCGGCGCGGCGCCGGTGCGCAGCGCGTCGAACAGGTTCTCGGTCAGGTGGCAGGCGGTCACCAGCGCGGGCAGTCCCATGAAGCCCGCGCCACCCTTGATGGTGTGGAACGAACGGAACACCGCGTTCAGCGTTTCCTTGTTATCCGGATCGCGTTCGAGGAGGAGCAGGTGCTCTTCGACGTTGGTCGACAGATCCAGCGCCTCGACGACGAAATCCTTGAGCATCTCATCCATTAGAATCCCAGATCGGCAAGAAGATCATCGACACTATCCTGGTCCAGCGCGGCGGACGGCACCGACGGACCCTGCATCAGTTCCGCGGGCTTTTCCTGTTCCTGGGCGGCCTGCTTCTGCGCCAGCTTTTCCTTGACGTCGGCCGGCGCGCTGTCGCGCAGCAGCTGCGCCAGCTCGTTCTCGACGGTCTGCGTGATCTTGACCACCTTCTTGATCAGCTGGCCGGTGATGTCCTGGAAGTCCTGCGCCATCATGATCTCGAGCAGGCGCGCCTTCTCGGCCTCGGTGGCTTCCGACACCGCCTGGGCGAAGCCGCGCGAATCGCCGGCCAGCGCCTTGAACTGCTCGATCGACAGCTTGCCCGCGAACAGGTCGGCCCAGCGGCCTTCCATGTCCTTGGCCTGCTTGGACAGCTGGTCCTGGGCCGGCATGCCGTCGTCCAGGGTGTTCAGCACCTTGTTGGCGGCCTGCTCGGTCAGGCTCGCGACATATTCCAGGCGGTCCTGGGCGTCGACGATCTGGGACGAAGCCTCGGTGAGCGCCTTGTCGTAGCCGAGCTCGCGCAGCGAGTCGTGCATGATGCGCACGATGCTGCCGAGACGGGCGTACATCACCTGGCCATCCGGGTCGTCGGCGCCTTCATGGCCGGTCGCCGCGCTTGCGGCGGCTGCGGCGGGGGCTGCGGGGGCGGCCACGGGGGGCGCGGCGGCCGGCGCGGAGCTCGAGGCGACCTGGTCGAACAGGGCCTCGAGGTCGTCGTCGTCCCCACTGTCGCCGCCGGCGGCCGGTTCGGGCGCCGGAGCCGGTGCGGGAGCGGGCGCGCTGGCTCGTTGCGCTGCCACTTCCTCGAATAATGCGTCGAAATCGTCAGCGGCGTCGGTCATAGTCCCTGCTTCTCCATAATGTGTAAATGTCGCGATGATCTGTACTGTGCTTGCTGCCGTCGATACTGACGGTCTGGGGTATTGCACGAGTGTAGCAGTGTGGTTGCCGTAGGTAAATCTCGGAACAGGGAGCGTTGTCGATTGGGATCGTAAACTTAGTTCCGCGACAATTATTTCCACCAGTTTCTGAATATTTTCACAAAGCAAGTGTTGTATTTTTTTATCGCACGGCCTTTTGTGACATTCGTTGTTTTCGCGCAGGCAAGCGAACATATCGCTGAGCAAGATCAAGCATTTACCATCTGCTAAGGATGAAAACGAGGACTACAATATAGAGGTAACGTGACGTGAGGGAGGACTCACCATGTACCAGAAAATTCTGATCACCACCGACGGTTCCGCGGTGTCCCAGCACACCGMCTGCGCCGGCGTACAGTTCGCGCAACAGATGGGCGCCGAAGTGCTGGCGCTGTTCGTCGCGCCCGAGTACCAGTACCCCGTGTATGTCGAAATCATCCCGCCGTCCTACCCCAGCGAAGAGGAATACATCGCGCAGATGCGGCGCATGGGCGAGGAATACATGGGCAAGATCATGCGCTCGTGCGATACCTGCGGGCTGAAGCACTCCTGCATGACCGCGTTCTCGGACTCGGCCGCGTTGAAGATCGTCGACGTGGCAGAACAACAACACTGCGACCTGATCTTCATGGGTTCGCACGGCCGCAGCGGCTGGGGCCAGTTGCTGCTGGGCAGCGTAACAAACAAGGTTCTGTCCCAGACCAGCAAGCCGGTACTGGTACACCGCCTGATCCGCGAGCCGGGCACCTGAGCCATCTCCCCAGGGAATGGACTTATTCCAAAAATAATACTGTTTGTTATCTTGCAATGTGGTAGCGTGGCAACCGCATCCGTATTGCACTCACAGGAAAGCCCCATGATCCGCATAGTCATCGCTGACGACCATACCATCATGCGCGAAGGCCTCAAGCGCATCCTCGACGGCGCGCTCGATATCGAGATCGTCGGCGAGGCCATCAACGGTTTCGAAGTCCTGTCGCTGGTGCGCCAGGGCGGCTTCGACCTGTTGCTGCTGGACCTGTCGATGCCGGGACGCAGCGGCGTCGACCTGATCCGCCAGGTGCGCAGCGAGGCGCCCAAGCTGGCCATCCTGATCCTCACCATGCACGAGGAAGAACAGTATGCGGTGCGCGCGATCCGCGCCGGCGCCCAGGGCTACCTGACCAAGGAAAGCGCCGGCACCCAGCTGGTCGGCGCTATCCGCAAGGTCGCTTCGGGCCGCCCTTATATCAGTACCGAAGTGGCCGAGCAGCTGGCGCTGAACATCATGGCGCCGAACGAGCAGTTGCTGCACAAGCAGCTCTCGGACCGCGAATTCGAGGTGTTTTCCCTGCTCGTCGGCGGCAAGTCGATCACCGAGATCGCCAACAACCTGCACCTGTCCGTGAAGACGGTCAGCACCCACAAGACCCGGATCATGCAGAAGATGGGCATGACCTCGCTGTCCGAGATGGTGCAGTACGCGGTCGCGCACCGCCTGCTGGCGCCCATGAGGGCCTGAGCGCCGACTGAACCACTTTTTGACCCACTGGCCACGCCATTGGTGCCCGTCACCGTCCGCGTGGCGCGCATGAGACGTGCTCTTCCTCATGCCCTTTTTACCCTTCCTCCACTCGGAACCGCAGTCAGGCAGTAAGAAATTTCCTACAGACTGACTCCCCTTCCTACCTACACATTCAGCCGTTGCTGATATGAATGCCGAACTCGTGTTGGCATACTGACTTCCAGCGTTTCGACTTGCTTGCGGTCCATTCTCCGCATTGAGCCGCCTGAAACAGTGTTTCATAAACCTGGAGATGAGTATGCAGTCCCAGCCAATGTCAGAACAACGCACCCCCTCCCCATCGACCCTGCACTCATCACAGATGGAGGCCGGGCGCCAACGCCAGGGTCGCCTGTGGTCCAACCTGAAAGAGGTCTGCGACCTGCTCCATATCCCGGCCGCCGTATCGATGAATTCAGAAGAACTCCTGTTCCAGCACGTACAGTTCAAGACTGGCCAGCGTGTCCACACGATCGGCCAGGCCTTCGACACCCTCTACATCGTCAATTCCGGCTTCCTGAAAACGGTGCTGATCGACGAATTCGGCAACGAACAAGTGCTGAGCTTCCCCATGAAGGGCGACATGCTCGGCGTCGACGGCATCCACACGCGCCATTACGCGTCGGAAGCGGTCGCCCTGTCGGACTGCGACCTGATCCTCGTCCCGTTCAAGAAGCTCACGGCCCTGGGGAGAGTACATGCCGAGCTCGAGAACCTGATGTACGGGGTGATGAGCCGCGAACTGGTGCGCGAACAGGCCATGATCGGCATGCTCGGCGCGCTGTCGGCGGAAGCGCGGGTGGCCCGCTTCCTGATCTCGCTGGCCGAACGCTTTGCCGCGATGGGCTATTCGAGCAAACTGTTCAACCTGCGCATGACGCGTCACGAGATCGGCAGCTATCTCGGCCTCACCCTCGAAACCGTCAGCCGTACGCTGTCGGCCTTCAACGAGATCGGCCTGATCACCGTGGACCAGCGCACCATCGGCATCAAGGATCCGGAAGCGCTCAAGACCCTGCGCCGCCTGCCGCCCTCGCGCTCGCGCGCCAAGCAGAATGCCAAGCACAAGGCGGACGCCGAATCCTCGGGCGACGGCCAGGTGCTGGCCGCGGTCTGAAGCCCTGGCAATCCCGCCGAAAAAAAGCCGGCTCACGCGGAGCCGGCTTTGTCGTTTCCGGCGTGAGTGCGATCAATCCCGCGTCAGCACGCCATCCGTCACACGTACCTGCTCGCCGGCGCGGAAGCCCGGGTCGTTATCGTAGCGGATAGACTGGGTCGCGCCATTTTCGTAGCGCACCACCACCTCGTAGCGCGGGGCGCGGGCATTGCGCTCGACCGCCCGTCCGGCGATCGCACCGCCGACCGCGCCGGCCACCGTCGCCGCCGTGCGTCCGCTGCCGCTGCCGACCTGGTTGCCCAGCAGGCCGCCGACCGCGGCGCCGCCCAGGGTGCCGGCCGCGCCGGCTTCGCCCTGGATCACGTTCACCGATTCCACCGTCGCGCAATTGGTGCAGTAGCGCGCCACGCGCTGGCTGTCGCCGGAACGGCGATCCTCGCGGCGGTCGTCCATGCGGTCGTCGCGGATGCGGCCGCCTGCCAGCAGCGGCTGGCCCAGGGTCGCGGTCGAGTAACGGCCGTTGGCGCGGATGGTCGCGGTCACGGATGCGTCCGGCGCGATATTGTCGCCACGGCGGATCGTGTACAGGCCGGCGTACTCGCCCGGACGCACTTCTGGCAGGGTGAAGATGCCCTTGGTGCCGGCGATCTGGACCTCGACCTTGGCGCCCGGGGTGCCGACCACGGTGAACTTCAGCTCGTTGCCGGGCCCGAGGTCGTCGCTGCCGCGCACGTCGAAGGTGCGGACCACAGGGGCCACCGCCATCTCGCGGTCGCCGGGAGACACACGGTCCGGCACGCGCACGATGGTCGCGGCCAGCGCCTGGGTCCTGACCATGCCGTTCACGCGCAGGTTGGCGGTGATCGAGCTGTCCGGACGGATGCGGTCGTGCACGCCGATCGTGTAGGTGCCCTGGTAGGTGCCGGGGCGGGTTTCGGTCAGGTTCAGGTTGCGGGTGGCGCCGTCGATGCGCACGGTGGCGCTGCCGCCCGGCGTGCCGTAGACCTCGAAGTTCAGCTCGGCGCCAGGCTCGATGCGGCGCAGCTCGTTGACGTTGAAGCCTTCGATGCGCGGCTCCATCGCGCGGGCCCGCGGATGGTCCTGGGCCTGCACGGGAACCGGTACCGCAGCCGTGAAGAGAGGGAGCGCGGCAACCACTGCCGCGGCCAGTGTCTGTCGGGTTGTTGCCATGATGTCCTCCAGCGCGCAAATTATCAATATGCCCAGCTTACGCCGCACGCGACAGTGGCTCGGTGCGCTAACGAACGCTGTGCACGGCCTCGCCTGAGCTGACCCAGACACGCTCATCCGGCGCCGGACGCATCGCATGCCCGCCGGTAAATGCCCCAAAGGAAGGAAGAATCATGCGGCGCGGCCCGGCGATAAAACAGGGCAGGCGCAGGGCATCGAAACGCGTCGCCAGCACATACACCGGATGCACGTGGCCGGCCAGCACATAGCCGGGCGCATCGATGTCGGGATGGTGGCAGAAGGAGAACGGCCCGACGGTATAAGGTTCGTCGACGAGGTCGATGCCGAGCTGGGCGGCCGGATCGCCGGCATGCCTGTCATGGTTGCCCCGCACCAGGGTCAGCACCAGTTCGCAACGGCGGCGGCGCCAGGCCAGCATCGCCGCCTGCGTACTGGCCGCGTGGGCCGCGCGCGCATGCAGGAAGTCGCCGAGGAAGAGCACGTGCCGGGCGCCGGTCAGTTCGACCAGCTCGTCGAGGGCATGCAGGTTCTCGCTGGTGGTCCCGCGCGGCACCGGGATGCCCAGGGAGCGGAATGCCGCCGCCTTGCCGAAGTGGATGTCGGCGATGATCAGCATGCGCTCGCGCGGCCAGAACGCGGCCTTCTGGGCCAGCAGGACCAGCTGCTCGCCTTTCAACTCGAGCGCCAGCGCGCCCGCTATCGGCGTCGCATTCATGCCGCGGCCGCCTTTTCCAGTTCGCGCACCATGCGCGCCACGCGATCGGACAGCTTCTCGGTCGAGACCTTTTCGCGAAAGCGCTCCACCATCAGCGGGAAGCCGAATGGCGTGGCGCGTTTGACTTCATGGAAAGCGATGCGGCGCGCGTGCAATTCGAGCAGGGTGTCGCGCAGGCGGGTCAGCTCGAGTTCCTGCTCGAGCACCTCGCGCTCGGCCTGGGTCAGCAGCAGGTTGGCGCTGTCGTGCTTGCGGAAGACTTCGAAGAACAGCGAGGACGAGGCCTGCACCTGGCGCATCGATTTATGCTGACCCGGATAACCCTGGAACACCAGGCCGGCGATGCGCGCCACTTCGCGGAAGCGCTGCTGCGACAGCTGGGTCGCGTTCAGGGATTCCAGCACGTCTTCCAGCAGGCGGCCGGTATCGAACAGGCCGACACCCGCGCCGGTCTCCGCCGCAAACATGCCGGCCCAGTCGACCGGCTCCGGCGACAGCAATTCGAAACCGTAGTCGTTGACGGCCACCGAGAAGGTCGACGGCCTCATGCGCCCGACGCGGAAGGCCAGCAGCGAGGCCAGCCCCGTGTGCACGGAGCGCCCGGCAAAGGCGTACACGAACAAGTGGAATCCTTCCCTGCTTTTCATGCTCTCGACCACCAGCACGTCGCTGCTGGGCAGGGCCGACCAGCGTTGCTGGATTTCCAGCAGCGGCCGCAGCGCCCGCATCTCCGGGCCTTCGTAAGTGCCCCCGGCGGCCAGGCGCAGCTCTTCCAGCGCGGCGTGGGCCAGCTCGGAACTGAGCGGCATCTTGGTGCCGTTCCAGCGGCTGATCGCACCTTTCGTGCTCGTGCTGCGCTTCACGTAGGCCGTCATCTCGTGCACCCGCACCAGTTCCAGGATGCGGCCGCTGAACAGGAAGTGGTCACCCGGCTTCAGGCGCCCGATGAAGGATTCCTCGACGCTGCCGATCCGTCCGCCGCTCATGTACTTCACCTGCATCTGCGCATCCGAGACGATGGTACCGATGCTCATCCGGTGGCGGCGGCCGATGGTGGCGTCGGGCACCCGGTAGACGCCCTCCTCGTCCGGCAGCACGCGCCGGTACTCGGGATACACCGACAGGCTCGCACCGCCATGCGCGACGAAGTCCAGCGCCCACTGCCACTCTTGCTTCGTGAGCTTGCGGTAGGACCACGCGCTCGTCACTTCCTCGTACAGCTCGTCGGAGCGGAAACCGCCGCCCAGCGCCACCGTCACCAGGTGCTGCACCAGAACGTCGAAGGGCTTGTTGGGCACCAGCCTGGCCTCGATGCGGCGGGTGGCGACGGCGCGCTTTGCACCGGCCGCTTCCAGCAGCTCCAGGCTGTTGGTCGGCACCAGGGTGACGCGCGAGATCCGCCCCGGCGCGTGGCCGCTGCGCCCGGCCCGCTGCAGCAGCCGTGCGATGCCCTTGGCGCTGCCGATCTGCAGCACGCGTTCGACCGGCAGGAAGTCCACACCCAGGTCCAGGCTGGCGGTGCAGACCACGGCCTTCAGCTCGCCGCGTTTCAGGCCGCCCTCGACCCATTCCCTGACCTCGCGGTCGAGCGAACCGTGGTGCAGCGCCACCAGGCCGGCCCAGTCGGGACGGGCCTCGATCAGGTTCTGGTACCACACCTCGGACTGCGAGCGGGTGTTGGTGAAGACCAGCGTGGCCTCGTGCTTCTCGATCTCGTCAATCACTGGCTGCAGCATTTGCAGGCCCAGGTGGCCGCCCCAGGGAAAGCGCGAGACGTTTTCCGGGATCAGGCAGTCGACCACGATCTGTTTTTTCAGGTCGCCCTCCACGAGCACCCCCGCCGCCTCGTCCGCATCGGTCCCCAGCAGCACATGGCGCGCCTCCTGCAGGTTGCCCATGGTCGCCGACAACCCCCACACGACCAGCTCCGGATTCCAGCGCCGCAGCCGCGCCAGCGCCAGCTGCACCTGCACCCCGCGCTTGCTGCCCATCAGTTCGTGCCACTCGTCGATGATGATCATGTCGAGGTGCTTGAACTGCTCGCGCGCGGCCGCGTGCGAGAGCAGCAGCGACAGCGATTCCGGCGTCGTGATCAGGGCCCCCGGCAGGCTTTTCGATTGACGCGCGCGCTCGGCGGAGCCGGTGTCGCCGGTGCGCGCCCCCAGGGTCCAGGCGCCGATCGCTTCCGGGCTGGCCGCGCCCAGCTCGGCGGCGGAGATCTCCAGCGAGCGCTGGGTATCTGCCGCCAGCGCGCGCATCGGCGTGATCCACAATACGCGCAGGCCAGTGCGGTCGCGGCGCGAGCGCTTCGCTCCGCGCAACATGGCGGCGAACCACACGGCATAGGTCTTGCCGGCGCCCGTGTTCGCGTGCAGCAGGCCGGACTGGCCGGCCAGCGCGGCCTTCCATACGGCGCGCTGGAAGGGGAAGATGCGCCAGCCGCGCGCCGCGAACCAGGCATCGACGGCCTGCTCTGCCTGCGACTTGCTCATGGCGACGCTGCTTGCAGCAGCCCCTTGAGCGTATCGAGGGTATCCGCCTCTTCGACCGCCTTGTCGTCCCGCCGGCGCAGGATGCGCGGGAAGCGCACCGCGATGCCCGCCTTGTGGCGCGGCGACAGCGCGATGCCTTCGAAGCCCAGCTCGAACACCATGGTCGGCTTGACGGAACGCACCGGCCCGAACTTCTCGACCGTGGTGCGGCGGATGGTGGCGTCGACCTGGCGGATCTCGGCATCGGTCAGCCCGGAATAGGCTTTCGCGAAGGGCACCAGCCGGCGCTGCTCGCCCTCCCCGTCCCACACGGCGAAGGTGTAGTCGGTATAGAGGGATGCACGGCGGCCGCTGCCCGGCTGGGCGTAGATCAGCACGGCGTCGACGGCATAGGGATCGATCTTCCACTTCCACCACGTACCGACGTCCTTGGTGCGGCCCACGCCGTACCGGGAATTCCTCGCCTTCAGCATCATGCCTTCGACGCCGCGGGCGCGCGACTCTTCGCGCAGGCCGGCCAGGTCGTCCCAGGTATCGGCCGTCACCAGCGGCGAGATGCGCAGCTGCGGTTTGGCGACGCCGGTCACCAGGGTCTCCAGCAGTGCGCGCCGCTCGTGCTGGGGCAGGCTGCGCAGGTCGACGCCGTCCAGTTCCAGCAGATCGTAGGCCAGCAGCACCGCCGGCAGCTCCGCCAGCAACTTGCTGCTCAAGGTCTTGCGCCCGATGCGCTTCTGCAGGTCGGCAAACGGCGCCGGCGCGTCGCCACCGGTCCAGATCAGCACCTCGCCGTCGACCACTGTCCCTTCCGGCAGGCTCAATGCGGCCAGCTCCGGGAAGCGTTCGGTGATCAGGTCCTCGCCGCGCGACCACAGGTAGTTCTGGCCGCCACGCCGCACCAGCTGGGCGCGGATGCCGTCGTACTTCCACTCGACCTGCCAATCGGCCATGTCGCCCAGTTCGCTCGGCTCGCCCTGCAGCTGGTGGGCCAGGAAGAAGGGATAGGGCTGGCCGCCGCGCAGCTTGTGTTCAATCTCGGACTGGGCCGCGATCAGCTGCAGGAAACCGGTCGCGGTCGGGCGCACGCGGCCGTCGGTCCAGCCCATCAGGCGCTGGGCGATCAGCTTGGCGTCGACGGCGGCGATGGCGGCCAGGGCGCGCGTCACCAGCAGCTTCGATACGCCGACCCGGAAACCGCCACCGATCAATTTGACGAACAGGAAGCGCTCCCGCCAGGTCAGCTCGTCCCAGTATTCGAACAGCTTCTCGCGGATGAAGCCGGGGTCGGCGCCGCGCAGCGGGCCGATGCGCTCTTCCATCCACACGGCCAGGCCGACGTCGCTATGGCGCTTCGGCGCCGGCAGGATGTGAGCAATGGTCTCGGCCGTGTCGCCGACCGCCGCATGGCATTCCTCGAACAGCCACTCGTCCAGGCCGGCGTAGGCGATCGCCGCCTCGCGCAGCACCTTGGTCGGCACCGCCTGGCGCGGCTTGCCGCCGGCCAGGAAGTAGACGGCCCAGGCGGCGTTCTCGGGCGCGGCGTGCTCGAAGTAGTCCTGCAGGGCCTCGAGCTTGCGGTTGGTGGCGGTGGTCTCGTCGAGGTCGGCGTAGAGGCGGGCGAATTCACGCATCCTTGGTCTCCTTCTCGCCCTCCTCCGGCGCTGCCGAGCCGCTGGCTTCGTCGTTCGATGACGCGACGTCGGTCGCCTCATCGTCACCGAACTCCGTATCGAAGGCCTTCGCATCCAGCCCGATCTGGCACAGCCAGCGCACCATCACCGGAATCGAGCCATGGGTGACCACCACCTGCTGCGCGCCGGTGGCTTCGATGGCGCTCAACAGACCAGGCCAGTCGGCATGGTCGGACAGCACGAAGCCGCGGTCGACGCCGCGCCGCCGGCGCGCCCCGCGCAGCAGCATCCAGCCGCTGGCAAAGGCATCGGAATAGTCGCCGAAGCGGCGGGTCCAGGTCGAGCCGGCGGCCGATGGCGGCGCCAGCACCAGGGCGCGCTTCATCTCCTCCTTGCCGGTCTCGCTGACCAGCCGGGTATCCGGCAAGGCAATGCCGCCCTCGCGGTAGACGCGGTTCAGCGGCTCGACCGCGCCATGGCAGACGATGGGACCGATCGAGGTATCCAGGCCGGACAGCACGCGCTGGGCCTTGCCGAAGGCATAGGCGTACAGCACGCTGGTGCGGCCTTCCTCCGCGTTGCGGCGCCACCAGCGGTTGATCTCGTCGAAGACTTCCTGCTGCGGGTCCCAGCGGTAGATCGGCAGGCCGAAGGTGGATTCGGTGATGAAGGTATGGCAGCGCACGGCTTCGAACGGCACGCAGGTTTTATCTGGTTCGACCTTGTAGTCGCCGGACGCGACCCAGATTTCTCCCTCATATTCCATCCGCACCTGGGCGGACCCCAGCACGTGGCCGGCCGGGTGCAGCGAGACCGTCACACCCTTGTGCACGATGCGTTCGCCGTAGGCCAGGCCGTCGATATCGATGTCGGCGCCCAGGCGCGACTTCAGGATGTTCACGCTCTGGCCGGATGCTAGGTAGTGCTTGTGCCCCCAGCGCGCATGGTCGCCGTGTGCATGGGTGATGACGGCGCGGTCCACCGGCCGCCAGGGGTCGATGTAGAAATCGCCTGGTACACAGTACAGGCCCTCCTTCCTTACGACGACCATGTCCGTCATGTGATCCTTTCTGCGGCTAGTGTATGTGTTCGACGAAATCCTTCACGAAAGACCGCTGTTCGCCGTCCGGGAATTCGATCGTCACCTGCTCCCCGACCGCGGCCAGCACCACACCCTCCCCGTACTTCGGCACCTTCACGCGGAGGCCTGCTTCGAAGATGGACGAGGGATCGGGCTCCGGTTCCGGCTCGCGGTCGAATTCGTCGTCGCGGATTTCGATCTCTTCCGTGAGCACGGCCGCCGGCGGGTTCAGGCAGTTGTCGCAGCGGCAGCACTTCTCGAAGCCTTCCACCTCGTCGCCGAAGTAATCCAGCAGCAGCTTCCAGCGGCAGAAGCCGCTGACGGCATAGCCGACCATCTGCTCCAGCGCCTCCTTGTCGCGCTCCTGCTTCTGGCGGTAGACCTCGGCCATGGCGGCGAACAGGCTGTCCTTCGGCGCCTGGGCGGTCACGTTGTAGGCCAGCTTGCGCGACTGGCGCAGCAGTTTCGCATCCTTCAGCAGCTTGAGGCAGACCTTCAGGTGCGGCCCGGCCAGCTCGCCGGCGACGTCGTCGACGCGCTCCGGGGTCGCGGTCTCGTTGTCCGCCAGTTCGCGCACGGCTTCGTAGACGGCGCGGATCTCGTCGGCCGTCGGGTAGTGCTTCACCAGGAAGAACTGCTGCACCCGCTTGTCGTCCTGCAGGAACAGCAGCGTGCATTCGGCATCCTTGCCGTCCCGCCCGGCGCGTCCGGATTCCTGGTAATAGGCTTCCAGGTTGGCGGGAATCTGCAGGTGGATGACGAAGCGCGTGTCCGGCTTGTCGATGCCCATGCCGAAGGCGTTGGTAGCCACCATCACGCGCCGTTCGTCGTCCATGAACAGGTCCTGGTTGGCCTTGCGCTCGGCGGACGGTAATTTGCCGTGGTAGATGGTGGCGGACTCGCCCTGCTCCTGCAGCAAGTGGTACATCTCTTCGGCCATCTTCACGGTGGCGGCATAGACGATGCCCTTGCCTTCGGTCTCGCGGACCAGGCGCAAGGCGGCCGAGAGCTTCTCGTCCGGATTCGTCACCTGCAGCACGCGATAGTGCAGGTTCGGGCGGTAGATGCCGGTATTGATGACCTTCATGCGCGGGCGGCCGAGCTGGCGGCCGATATCCTCGACCACGTCCTCGGTGGCGGTGGCGGTCAGGGCCAGCACCGGCGGCTGGTCCAGGGCGTCGATCGCGCCGGCCATCTCGAGGTAAGCCGGACGGAAGTCGTGACCCCATTGCGAGATGCAGTGGGCTTCGTCGATCACCACCAGGGCGATCTTCACGTGCTTCAGCACCTCGACGAACTCCGTCATCACCAGGCGTTCGGGCGTGCAGAACACGATCTCGCAGCGGTTCTCGCGGATCGCGGCCAGCGCCGCGCGCTCCTCTTCCGCGGACAGGCTGCTGTTGACCTGCACCGCGCGGATGCCCATCTCGTCCAGCTTTTCGAGCTGGTCCTTCATCAGGGAGATAAGCGGGGAGACGACGATGGTCATCCCTTCGAGGATGCGGGCGGGGATCTGGTAGCACAGCGATTTTCCGCTGCCGGTAGGCATGATCGCCAGCGTGTCCTTGCCGTCGAGGACGCTGTCGATCACGCGTTGCTGGCCGTCGCGCAGCTGTTCGATACGGAAGACGGTATTCAGGAGCCGGCGGATGGTGTTGCGGCGCACCGCAAGCAGGCCTTTGTGCAGGAGTTTGGGTTCGTGTCGGGTCATGATGACCCAACTTTAAAATGGGCCGAACTGGGCCGGTATAGGACGCAACCTACAGTTACCGTAGGAGGCGCACCAGAGCTTTCGACACGAGCTCAGACAGAGCGACAAGGTGTTTTCCTACAACTCGGCGGATTGCCCGCCGATAGTTGCTAGACAGCAGCCGACCTATGATGGAGGCATATTCTCCCCAAACCGGCATACCCCTGGAGGTTCATCATGATCCGCATCTTCCCCGCCACCTGGACCGCGCTCCACGTCGGACTGATCAGCATCGCCACCTGGCTGGTGGTGGAAACCGATGCCCTGAACGGCATGGCCCCCATGTTCTTCCACTGAGCGATGCTGCAGACCCCGCAGTCTTGCCGCATCTGCAGTTCCCAGGCGACGCTACCCTGAGTCCTCACGGGTCGGCGCGCTCTCCCACGTCCCTGCTCCTCCAGCCTGTTCAGGCATACGCCTTCGCCGAATCGTAACGATTCGGACGCGACTCCTGCACCCAGAACACGATCAGCACGATCCAGCCAATCAGCGGCACGACGGCCAGCAGCTGCCACCAGCCACTGCGGTCGGTGTCATGCAGGCGCCTGGCGCCAACCGCGAGTGAAGGCAGCAAGGTCAGGAGATTGAATGCCATTTGCAGCTTCTCGCTGAACACCCCGCATACGCAGGAACCCAGGAACAGGAACAGCGCGAACCACCAGTATTCGGAGCGTGCCGCCGTTCCTTCGAAGGTGGCGTATTTGCTGAAGCAGGTCTGGATCGATTCGAGAAAGGTCATGGCATCTCCGGTTGGCGGCCAGGACAGCCACCATGGCCGCCGGCGCTGTCTATCCTACATGGAATTTCCGCCCAGAAATCTCGCGAACTCTCACGAAACGTCCAATGTCAAAGGCTGTGTGCGCGTTGAATGGATCGCGAGCATCGCGCACCCCAGCGCGTGCATCGCTCTGATCGACATGGACGGCACCGAACTGGCGCGCCGCCTGCGGGCCCTGCCGGAAGCCACGCACGCGATCCCGGACCGCGTGCGTGCCTGATACCGCTGCCGATACTGCCTTGCGCGGCGCTGCTTACGCGGCTTCGACTGCCACCGGCATGCGGATCAGGTAGTCGAAAGCCGACAGTGCGCACTTGGCACCGTCGCCGGCCGCGATCACGATCTGCTTGAACGGCGTGGTGGTGGCGTCGCCACCGGCAAACACACCCGGGATATTTGTGCGGCCGTGGGCGTCGACCACGATCTCGCCGAAGCGCGACAGCTCCACGCTGCCCTTCAGCCATTCGGTATTCGGCACCAGGCCGATCTGCACGAACACGCCTTCCAGCTCCACGTGCTTGTCTTCGCCCGACACGCGGTCCTTGAAGCTGATGCCGCCCACCTTCTTGCCGTCCCCTAGGATCTCCGTGGTCTGGGCATTCACGTGGACGGTCACGTTCGGCAGGCTGTTCAGCTTGTTGACCAGCACCGCGTCCGCTTTCAACTGGTTCGCGAACTCGATCAGGGTCACGTGCTGGACGATGCCGGCCAGGTCGATCGCCGCTTCCACACCCGAGTTGCCGCCGCCGATCACAGCCACGCGCTTGCCTTTGTACAGCGGGCCGTCGCAGTGCGGGCAATAGTTCACGCCGGCGTTCTTGTACTCCTGCTCGCCCGGCACGTTGACGTTCCTCCAGCGCGCACCGGTCGACAGGATCACGGTGCTCGACTTCAGCGAACCGCCGTTGGCGAAGCGGACTTCGACCAATTCACCAGGGGCCGACGGCGGGATCAGCTGCGCGGCTTCCTGCTGGGTCATGATGTCGACGCCGTAATGACGGACCTGGGCTTCCAGCGCGCTTGAAAACTTCGGACCGTCGGTTTCCAGCACCGAGATGTAGTTCTCGATCGACATCGTGTCGTTCACCTGGCCGCCCATGCGGCCGGTGGCGATGCCGGTGCGGATGCCTTTGCGGGCCGCGTACACGGCCGCTGCCGAGCCGGCCGGGCCGCCGCCGACGATCAGCACGTCGTACGGCTCCTTGGCGTTCAGCTTGGCGGCGTCGCGTTCGCCGGCGCCCTTGTCCAGCTTGGCCACGATCTCTTCGATCATCATGCGGCCGGAACCGAACATCCCGCCGTTCAGGAACACCATCGGCACCGCCATCACCTGGCGCGCCTCGATTTCCTTCTGGAAGGCGCCGCCCTCGATGACGGTGGTCTTGATGCGCGGGTTCAGGATCGCCATCAGGGACAGGGCCTGCACCACGTCCGGGCAGTTATGGCAGCTCAGCGACATGTAAACGTCGAATTCGTAGTCGCCGTCGAGCGCCTTGATGGTGTCGATGACGTCCTGCTCGACCTTCGGCGGATGGCCGCCGGTCCACAGCAGGGCCAGCACCAGCGAGGTGAACTCGTGGCCCAGCGGCAGGCCGGCGAAGCGCAGGCTCGTGTCACTGCCGGTGCGCTGCAGGCTGAAGGACGGCTTGCGGGCGTCGTTGCCATCGAGGCGCAGGGTGATCTTGTCGGCGCGCAGGCCCTGGATGGTCTGCAGCAGGTCGAGCATCTGCTTCGAGGTCTCGCTGTCGTCGAGCGAAGCGACCAGTTCGAAGGGTTGCTGCACGCGTTGCAGGTAGGCGCCGAGCTGGGTTTTCAGGTCATTGTCGAGAACGCTCATGGTCATTTCCTTTTCTTCAGTCGTGTTCAGGCCGATGGCGGACACATATGAATTCACATGCGGGCGCATCCGGTAATCTAAATAGTGAATCTGGACCGGCAGATCGACTAGTTGGATCGCCTGTCAGTGCTGCGTGGCAGGTCCATCGTCATGGACTGCCTCTGAGGAGGGGTCGGCGCCGGCCGCCCCTCGCGGACGGCGCCTGGTACTGCTTGTACTTCTTGTACCGTAGGGTGGGCGCGGCCGGCGTAGGCACGCCGTGCCCACGCGCATTCGGCTTAGATCTTGCCGACCAGGTCCAGCGACGGCTTCAGGGTTTCGGCGCCTTCGGTCCACTTGGCCGGGCAGACTTCGCCCGGGTGCGCGGCGACGTACTGGGCAGCCTTGACCTTGCGCATCAGTTCCGATGCGTCGCGGCCGATGCCGTTGTCGTGCACTTCCATGACCTTGATCTGGCCTTCCGGATTGATGACGAAGGTGCCGCGCAGGGCCATGCCTTCTTCTTCGATCATGACTTCGAAGTTACGCGACAGGGTGCCGGTCGGGTCGCCGATCAGCGGGTAGTTCACTTTCTTGATGGCTTCCGAGGTGTCGTGCCATGCCTTGTGGGCAAAGTGGCTGTCGGTCGACACGCCGTAGACTTTGACGCCCATCTTCGCGAATTCCGGCTGGAAAGCAGCCAGGTCTTCCAGTTCGGTCGGGCAGACGAAGGTGAAGTCAGCCGGGTAGAACATCAGGACCGACCAGGTGCCCTTGAAATCGGCTTCGGTCAGGTCGATGAACTTGCCGTCGTGGAAAGCGGTTGCCTTGAACGGTTTGATTTCGGTGTTGATGATGGACATGAAAACTCCTCTTTCGGGGTTAAAAAAAACGTTAGGTACGCACTATACCGCGCACGCCGGTGAATGTGAAATTAATTGAACGGATTTCATCAATTGATTTTAGCTATCACGGCGCGTGGGCACGGGGTGCCACGTCAAGGGATTCAGGCGGAAGCCACCGCCGRCATCGCCGCCTCGGTACAAGGCAACAGCAAACTGAAGGTCGCCCCCTGCCCCGGCGTACTCTGCACCGTCAGTTCGCCGCCATGCGACGCAGCCAGCTGGCGCGAGATGTAGAGGCCCAGGCCGAGGCCCTTCGGTTCGCCGCTCCTGGCGCCGCGCTCGTAGGGTTCGAAGATGCGGTCGAGGTAGTCGGGGGCGATGCCCTTGCCGTGGTCGCGCACGTCGATGCGCACATTGCAGCCGACTTCCTGAACGTCGACCTCGACCGTGCCGCCGCCGCCGTAACGCAGGGCATTGGTCAGCAGGTTGACGATCACCTGTTCGATGCGGAACTCGTCCCACCAGCCTTCCACGGGTGCGTGCACGGACAGTTGCAGAGTCGTGTTCGCCGCGGTCGCCTGCAGGGACAGGTCGTTGACGACCCGCTCCAGCAAGCCCATCAGTTCGACCTTGCCCGGCCTGATCGACAGCGTGCCGCTCTTCATGCGCGAGACGTCCAGCATGTCGTCGATCAGGCGGATCATGGCCTTGATCTGGCGTTCGTCGCGCTTGATCATGTTCGCCATCTGCTCGGGGTCGAAGGCCGGCATATTGCCGCGCTTGAGCTGCAGGCTGCGCATCTGGGTTTCCAGGAACAGAGTGTTGAGCGGGGTCCGCAGCTCGTGCGCCACCAGCGACATGAAGTCGTCGCGCATGCGCAGCGAGCGCTGCAGCTCTTCCTGGGTCTTGTTCAGCTCGCGCAGCAGGGTTTCCTGTTCGCCCCGGCTGCGTTCCAGCGCCTCCATCTGGCGGCGCATCTCGCGGCGCTGCTGGTCGAGCGTGACGAAGACGTTGACCTTGCTGCGCACCGCGTCCGGGTCGAGCGGCTTGTAGAGGAAGTCGACGGCGCCCTGCTCGTAGCCCTTGAAGGCATAGTTCAGCTCGCGTCCGGCGGCCGAGACGAACACGATCGGGATGTTGCGGGTGCGTTCGGTGCCGCGCATCAGCTCGGCCAGCTCGAAGCCGTCCATGCCCGGCATCTGCACGTCGAGGATGGCGAGCGCGAATTCGTGCTCGAGCATCAAGGTCAGCGCTTCCTCGCCGGAGCTTGCCTGGAACACCTGGCGCTTGTCGTCGCGGATCAGGGCGTCCAGGGCACGCAGGTTTTCCGGCAGATCGTCGACGATCAGCAATTTGCTTGGGTCTTGTGCGCTCATGGCAATTCAGTCTCCAACATGGGCAGCAACGCCCCGATGCGGGCCAGGGGCAGGATCAGGTGCGGGGAAAAACGGTCGATGGCGCTTTGCGGCATCGTGGCCACCTGGGCGTCATCGGGGTCTTGCACGACGGTCAGGCCGCCGCTGGCATGGATGGCGGCCATGCCGGCGGCGCCGTCCTGGTTGGCGCCGGTGAGCAGGATGCCCACCAGGCCGGGGCCGTAGGCGTCGGCGCTCGATTCCATCAGCACGTCGATGGCCGGGCGAGCAAAATGCACGGGCGGCTCGCAGCTCAGCGAGAAAGTGAAATCCCGCTCCACCGACAGATGGTAGCCCGCACCGGCAAAGTAGACGGTGCCGGGCTCGATCGCCTGCTTGTCGGCGGCTTCCCTGACCGGCAGCGGCAGGCGTTCGCCGAACAGCTCGGGCAGCCGGCTCTCGCGGTCGGCCGGCAGGTGCAGGATGCACACCACCGGCAGGCGGTAGCCGGCCGGCAGCGTGGGCAGCAGCGTGCCGAGCGCCTCGACCCCGCCGGCCGAGGCGCCGATCACCACCGCTTCGATGCGGCGGCCGGCGAGCGCGGCGTGCAGGTCGGCGGTGTCCATCACGGCCCCACCTTGCGGAATACCCGCTCGCGCCTGGCCAGCGGTTCGAAGCGCTGGGCGTAGCTGGAGAAGTCGATGCTTTCCTTGCTGCCAAGGCCGAGGAAACCGCGGTGCACCAGCGATTCGTGGAACAGGCCCAGCACCCGGTTCTGCAGGCGGCGGTTAAAGTAGATCATCACGTTGCGGCAGCTGATGAAATGGGTCTCGGCGAACACGCTGTCGGTGGCCAGGCTGTGGTCGGCGAAGGTGACGTTCTCCACCAGCGAACGCTCGAACAGCGCGCCGCCATAGGCCGCCGTGTAATAGTCCGAGAAGGCGCGGGTGCCGCCCGCCTTCTGGTAATTCTCGGTGTACAGGCGCATGCGCTCGAGCGGCATCACGCCGCGCCGCGCCGCTTCCAGCGATTCCGGATTGATGTCGGTCGCGTAGATCAGGCTGCGCTCCAGCAGTCCCTCTTCCTTCAGCAGGATGGCCAGCGAATACACCTCTTCGCCGGTACTGCAGCCGGCCACCCAGATCTTCAGCGAGGGATAGGTCTCCAGGTGCGGCACGACCTGCTGGCGCAGCGCCAGGTAGTACTCGGGATCGCGGAACATTTCCGTGACCGGAATGGTCAGGAATTGCAGCAGCTGGGCAAAGGCGGCCGGCTCGTGCATCACCCTGGCCTGCAGCGCGGACACGGTGTCGCAGTCCATGGCGCGCATGGCGGCCTGCACGCGGCGCTTCTGCGAAGCGCCGGTATAGTCGCGGAAGTCGTAGTTGTACTTGAGATAGACAGCTTCGACCAGCATCCGCAGTTCGATGTCGATACTCAAATCCGCTCCAGGGTAGGCATCCATACCCGCAGCAGCGAGTACAGCCGGGTCAGGTCGATCGGCTTGGCGAGGTAGTCGTTGGCGCCCGCGGCCAGGCATTGTTCCTGGTCATCCTTCATCGCCTTGGCCGTGATCGCGATGATCGGCAGGCGCGTGAAACGCGCGTCCTGGCGGATCCTGCGCGTCGCTTCCAGACCGTCCATGCCGGGCATCATGACATCCATCAGCACCAGGTCGATCGCGTCCACTTCATTCAGCTTAGCAATGGCTTCGAAGCCATTGCGGCCCACCTCCACATGCGCGCCGCGCTGCTCCAGCGCGCTGGTCAATGCGAACACGTTGCGCACGTCGTCGTCCACCAGCAGGATGGTACGGCCTTCGAACACCCGGTCGCGCCCGCGCACGTTCTTGAGCATGGTCTGGCGTTCGGACGACAGCTGCGACTCCACCTTGTGCAGGAACAGCGTCACCTCGTCGAGCAGGCGTTCCGGCGAACGTGCACCCTTGATGATAATCGAGCGCGAGTATTTCAGCAGCTCCGCTTCCTCCTCGCGGG
This sequence comes from Massilia sp. 05N420, assembly GCF_056397205.1. NCBI lineage: Bacteria > Pseudomonadati > Pseudomonadota > Betaproteobacteria > Burkholderiales > Oxalobacteraceae > Massilia > Massilia sp. 05N420. The sequence continues at coordinate 47,558 of NZ_JBFTMX010000026.1, read as the reverse complement.
TCAGGTTGCGTCCGGTGTACACGATGACCGGCGGGAAGGAACACAGCTCTTCCAGCGACATGCGTTGCAGCAACTCGTTGCCCTGCATGTCGGGCAACTTCAGGTCGATGATCATGCAGTCGAAAATCTGCGTGCGCAACAGGGTCAGCGCTTCCTCGCCCGAGCCGACAGCCGCGATCTCGACGTCGTTATCGGAGATCAGCCGGACCACGCTGTCGCGCTGGCGCTCGTCGTCCTCGACCAGCAGCACCCGCTTGACCTTTTGCGAGGACTTGTCCTTCAGCTTGCGGAACACCTCCTCCAGCTGCTCGCGAGTGGTCGGCTTCAGGGCGTAGCCGATCGCTCCCAGGTGCAGGGCTTCGCCGCCGTTTTCCATACTCGACACCACGTGCACCGGGATGTGGCGGGTGGCCGGATTGTCCTTCAGTTGCTGCAGCACCGACAGGCCGGAACGGTCCGGCAGGCGCATGTCGAGCAGGATGGCGTCCGGGTTCTCGCCGGCCGCCAGTTCCAGGCCCTCCTGCGCGCTCAGCGCGACCAGGCAGCGGAAGTCCATGTCGTGGGCCAGGCCGTAGAGGATGCGCGCGAATTCCGGCTCATCCTCGATCACCAGCGCGGTGCGGCGGCCCGACGGCGCTTCGGCGCGGTCGTCGTCGAAGCGCGGACCGGCCGGGACGGCGGGTTCGGCTTCGGCCACGGCCGGCACCGGCACCGGCGCCTGTGCGCGCACCGGCTTGGCCGCATGCACCAGCTGGGGCGCCGGCGGGGTCGCGGCGACGGCGCCGTTGCGCGGCAGGCTCAGGGTGAAGGTGCTGCCCTCGCCCGTCGTGCTGGCGACCGTGAGCGTGCCGCCCAGCAGGCTGGTGAGGTCGCGCGAGATCGACAGGCCCAGGCCGGTGCCGCCGTACTTGCGCGCGGTCGAGCCGTCGGCCTGGTGGAAGGCGTCGAAGATCTTGTCCTGCTGTTCGGGCGCGATGCCGATACCGGAATCCTGCACTTCGAACTGCACCCAGCCCTCGGCATTCGCGCTGACCGTCAGGCTGACGCGGCCGGCATCGGTGAACTTGACCGCGTTCGACAGCAGGTTCTTCAGGATCTGCTCCAGGCGCTGGCGGTCGGTGTGGATGGCCACCGGCACGCCCGGCTCGACGGTGAGCGAGAACTCCAGGTTCTTCTGGTGGGACAGCGGCTCGAAGGTGCGCGCCAGGCCCTCGATCACGCGGCGCAGCGGCAGCTCTTCCGGCACCAGCTCCAGCTTGCCGGCCTCGACTTTGGAGAKGTCGAGGATKTCGTTGATCAGGTTCAGCAGGTCGTTGCCGGCCGAATAGATGGTCTGGGCAAAGCGCACCTGCTCCTCGTTCAGGTTGCCGCCGGCATTGTCCGCCAGAAGCTTGGCCAGGATCAGCGAACTGTTGAGCGGCGTCCTCAGTTCGTGCGACATATTCGCCAGGAACTCGGATTTATAGCGGCTGGCGCGCTCCAGCTCCAGGGCGCGATCGCGCAACTGTTCCTGGACCGTGGTCAGGGCTGCGTTCTTGAGGTCGAGGTTGGCGGCCTGCTCGGCCAGCTGCTCGTTGGTCTGCTCCAGCTCGGCCTGCTGGTTTTCCAGCGCCGTCTGCGATTCCTCGAGGGCGCGCGACTGCTCTTCCAGCTCCTCGTTGGCGGTGCGCAGCTCTTCCTGCTGCACCTGCAGTTCCTCGTTCATGGCCTGCTGCTCTTCCAGCGCCACCTGCAGGCGATGGCGGTAGACGACGGAGGCGACCGAGGCGCCGACGGCCGGGCCGATCAGCTCCATGAACTCGGTATCGCGCTCGCGCACCGCGTGCAGGAAGCCGATCTCGATCACGCCCTTGATCTTGCCGTGGTTCGAGATCGGCGCGATCAGCAGTTCGCGCGGCGCGGTTTCGCCCAGTCCCGAACCCACCTTGATATAGTCGGGCGGCAGCTCGCGCAGGGTCAGGATGCGGTTCTCGTTGGCGGCCTGGGCGGCCAGCGAATCCCTGGACCCGATTACCTTGGCATGGCCGTCCTGGTGGGCGAAACCGTAGGTCCCGATGCGGGTCAGGGTGCCGTCGTCGCTGCGCGCGTACATCGCGGCCACTACGCCGCCGAGGTAGGGAGTCACGAAATTCAGCACGGCGGTGGCCAGCGGCTCCAGCTCATGCATGTTTGCGGTCTTGCCGGCGAGTTCGGTCTGGCCGCCACGCAGCCAGTCCTGGTGGCGCAGCTGGGCATTGTGCTCGGCCTCGTGCGACAGGATCTCGCCATAGGAGTTTGACAGGCTCATCAACTCACGGCGGCCGAACAGGGCCAGCAGGCCGGCCACCGACAGGCTGAACAGCAGGAAGGCGCCGACCGACCAGCCGATCACGCTGCGCGAAGAGGTATTTCTCTCCTGCAGCAGACGCTCCTCGTTGGCGATGAAGGCGCCGAACTGGGTGCGCACCTCGTCGGTCAGCAGCTTGCCGCGGCCGCTCTTGACCAGCGCGATCACGTCGTCGTTCTTGGTGCGGCGGGCAATCACTTCTTCGGCATACCGCTGCCACTCCTGCTGCGCGGCGCGGATGCGCCGGACCCGATCGAGCTGATTGGGATTGTCCTCCACCATGCCGGCCAGCGAAGTGAGTTCGGCGTCGATCCTCGGCTTGGCCTGCAGATAGGGCGCCATGAAGTCGTCGTCGCCGGACAACAGGTAGCCGCGCATGCCGGATTCCATGTCGGCCGACATGCGGCTGACCTCGTTGGCCTTGCCGATCACGCGCTCGGAATGCTCGACCCAGGTGAGCACATTGATGAGGTAAGCGATGATGCCGACGAAGACCAGTGCGCTCAACACCCCCATGCCCAGCGGCATGGCGACATTGCGCGACAGGATGCGGCGGAACTGGCTGCTATCGATACTCGATCCGGTCATGCTTATATGTGTACTCTTAGGAAAAAAATATCCTAAGTGTAACGCAATTGCAAAATTCCGCGTGTTCTGTTGACTGGCTCTTCTTGCATTGCCGAGCAGAAATTAGCAGAAGATCCCGGGCTTTTATCGTAAATATTCAGCCAGATACGGTGCAGTTCGGCTGCGCCTGCTGGCCGCGATCCGCGCCGGCGGACCGGATGCCACCACCGTGCCGCCGGCCTCGCCCGCGCCCGGACCGATGTCGATCACCCAGTCGCAGGCGGCCGCCACCCGCATGGTGTGCTCGACCATGATGACGGTATTGCCGGCGTCGACCAGGCGGTTCAGCTGCGCCACCAGGCGGTCGGTGTCGAGCGGGTGCAGGCCGGTGGTCGGCTCGTCCAGCACGTACAGGGCGCCGCCGCGGGTGGCGCGCTGCAGTTCCGTCGCCAGCTTGATCCGCTGGGCTTCGCCGCCGGACAGCTCGGTGGCGCTCTGCCCCAGGCGCAGGTAGCCGAGGCCCACTTCGCGCAACACCTGCAGCGGCCGCGCCACCGCTTCCTGGTCTTCGAAGAAGGCGTGGGCCTCGTCCACCGTCATGTGCAGCACATCGGCGATGTTCTTTTCCTTGTAAGTGATCTTCAGGGTGTCGGCGTTGTAGCGCGCGCCCTCGCAGGTCGGGCATGGCGCGTACACGCTGGGCAGGAACAGCAGCTCGACCATCACGAAGCCCTCGCCCGCGCAATGTTCGCAGCGGCCCTTGGCGACGTTGAAGGAAAAGCGGCCGGCATCGTAGCGGCGCTTTTTTGCCGCCGGCGTCGCCGCGAACAGCTTGCGCACCTGGTCGAACAGGCCGGTATAGGTGGCCAGGTTCGAGCGCGGCGTGCGGCCGATCGGCTTCTGGTCGACCCGCACCAGGCGTTTTATCCCCTCCATGCCGGCGGCGATGCGGCCTTCCGTTGCGATCCGCGGCTCCTGTTCCAGGCCGGGCTCCTGCTCCGCCTCCTCGTCCGGCGCGCCCTGGCCCAGCGCCGCGGTCACCAGGTCGACCAGCACCTGGCTCACCAGGCTCGACTTGCCGGAGCCGGAGACGCCGGTCACGCAGCTCATCACGCCCAGCGGGAACTCGACCTTCAGCTCGTGCAGGTTGTTGCGGGTGACGCCTTCCAGCTTCAGCCAGCCGCTGGGCTCGCGCAAAGTGCGCGGCTCGGGCCGCACTTCGTCGAACAGGTAGCGCCGCGTATGCGAGCCATCGACTTTCTTGAGCCCATCGGGCGGCCCGCTATACAGAATCTGGCCGCCGCCCTCGCCCGCCTGCGGGCCGACGTCGACGATCCAGTCGGCGCGCCGGATCACGTCCAGCGCGTGCTCGACCACGAACAGCGAATTCCCGGCCGCCTTCAGCTGGGCCAGCGCCGCCAGCAAGGCCTCGGTATCGGCCGGATGCAGGCCGGCCGAGGGCTCGTCCAGCACATACACCACGCCGAACAGGCTGGAACGCACCTGGGTCGCCAGCCGCAGGCGCTGCAGCTCGCCGGGAGACAGGGTCGGCGTGCTGCGCTCCAGCGCCAGGTAGCCGAGCCCCAGGTCGAGCAGCACGCCGAGCCGCGCGCACAGGTCGGCGGCGATGCGCCTGGTGACGATCAGCTGTTCCGGGTGTTTGGCGGCGGCGGTATCGGGCGGCACCTCGCCCCTGGCGAAGGGCTTCATCAGCTGCGCCAGCCGCTCCAGGGGCAGGCGCGACATTTCCGTGATGTCCAGGCCGGCGAAGGTGACGGACAGGGCTTCCCGGCGCAGGCGGCGGCCCCGGCACAGCGGACACTCGGTACTGACCATGTAGCGCGCGACGCGCTTCTTCATCGCCGCGCTTTCGGTGTTGGCGAAGGTCTGCAGCACGTAGCGGCGCGCGCCGCTGAAGGTGCCCTGGTAGCTGGGCGTTTCCTTGCGCTTCAGGGCCCGCTTCGTCTCTTCCGGCGTCAGGCCGGCATACACCGGGACGGTCGGGGTCTCGTCGGTGAACAGGATCCAGTCGCGGTCCTTCTTCGGCAGCTCGCGCCAGGGCGTGTCGACGTCGTAGCCCATGGTGACGAGGATGTCGCGCAGGTTCTGGCCATGCCAGGCCGGCGGCCAGGCGGCCACCGCCCGCTCGCGGATGGTGAGGCTATCGTCGGGCACCATCGACTGCTCGGTGGCTTCGTAGACGCGGCCCAGGCCCGAGCACTGCGGGCAGGCGCCTTCGGCGGTGTTGGGCGAGAAGGATTCCGCGTACAGCAGCGGCTGGCCGGGCGGATAGTCGCCGGCGCGCGAGTACAGCATGCGCAGGGAATTCGACAAGGTGCTGACGCTGCCGACCGAGGAGCGCGCGGTGGGCGTGCCGCGCTGCTGCTGCAGGGCCACGGCCGGCGGCAAGCCGTCGATCTCGTCGACTTCCGGCACCGGCATCTGGTGGAACAGCCGGCGCGCATAGGGCGACACCGATTCCAGGTAGCGCCGCTGCGCCTCCGCGTACAGCGTGCCGAAGGCCAGCGAGGACTTGCCGGAACCGGAGACGCCTGTGAACACGACCAGCGCATCGCGCGGCAGGTCCACGTTGACGTTCTTGAGATTGTGCTCGCGCGCGCCGCGCACGCGCACGAAACCGTGGTCGGCTCGGGCCAATGGGTTGTCGGATGCCTTCATGCGCCTATTGAAGCCTACTCCGGCCTCGCTGGCGGTGCGCTGCCGCACGCAGTACTCCCTGCCGTCCCCGTTCAGGAATCAGGGAATCAGGCGCTCCGCCCGCAAGGCCGTGAACAGGTCGAAGAAGGAATCCTCGGTCGACTGCCAGTTCGAAAAGCCCAGCCGGCGGCTGTTGGCCATGTCGGTCATCACCTCGAGCGGGCGGCCGAGGTCGAGGTCGGTGTGCCAGGGCGAGGCCAAGCGCTTCAGATCGGCTTCCTGCAGGCGGTGGCGGCGCGCCATGTCGGCCCACAATTCGGCATCGTTCGCCATGATGTCTTCCAGCGGCTGCACCGTGCCGCTGAAGCCGGCCGCCGGCACGCCGAACCAGGCCGCCAGGCGGCGCCACAGCCAGCTCCAGCGGAAGTAGTCGCCGTTGGCGATGTTGAAGGCTTCGTCGCGCGCGGCGTCACAGTCGGCGGCCCAGCGCAGCTGCTTCGCCAGCATGCGGGCATCGGTGACGTCGGACAGGCCGTTCCACTGCGCCGCCGAACCGGGAAACTGGAAGGGGCGGCCGGTCTCCTTGCAGATCGAGGCGTACACGGCCAGGGTCGTGCCCATGTTCATGGCGTTGCCGACCGCCATGCCGATGACGGTATGCGGGCGGTGAACGGTCCAGGTGAAACGGTCGCGCGCCGCCGCGGCGTAGACCTCGTCTTCCTGGGCGTAGTAGAAATTCTCGATGGGCAGCCGCGGCTGCGACTCGCGCAGCGGGGTATCCGGCAGGGTGCCGGAGCTCGCATAGGCTTCGAAGGGGCCGAGATAGTGTTTCAGCCCGGTCACCAGGGCCACGTGGCGCAGCGACTTCTTCGGCGACAGCGCGTCGAGCAGGTTGCGCACCATGAGGGCATTGACGCGGATGTTCTCGGCCTCGCTGTCCTGGCGCATCCAGGTCGTGATGAAGACGTGGGTCGGGGCGACGTCCGCCAGGGCCGCCTGCAGGCCGACCTCGTCGAGCAGGTCGGCGACCACCGGAATCAGGCCCGGCAGGTCGCGCGGCGGGCGGCGCGCCAGCCCGTACACGATCCAGCCATGTGCCAGCAGTTCGCGTGCCGTGTAACGGCCGCCGATGCCGCTGGCGCCGACAACCAGTGCGCTTCGTTGCATAGTGATCCCTTCCATGTTTGCCGATGCCTCATTCTTGCGTGCTTCCCGGCTCGCTGGCGCGCCGTTGCCCTGGCTCATCGGCTGGCCTGGCCGGCCAATGCTTCCAGGCGCAGGCGCAAGCCCTGCAGCCCATGTCCGAGTGCGAAGCGGCGACTGATCTTGCGGCAGTGCGGGACCAGCTCCCGATCTCCCAGCAGCTGCTGCAGCGCCCGCGCCAGCCGCACGCCGTTGAGCCGCGGCGCCCTCGCACGAAAGGCCACGCCCAGCGCCGCCACGCGCGCCGCGTTGTCGAACTGGTCGTGCGCCAGCGGCACCACCAGCTGGGGCGTACCGGCGCGCAGGGCTTCGGCCGTGGTGCCGATGCCGCCGTGGTGGACCAGCACCATCGTCCGCGGCAGCAGGCGGCGCAGGGGCACGTAGTCCTGCCACAGGATGGAAGGCGGCAGCTCGGCGGGCAGCTGCTCGCGGTGCGGGGTCAGGAAGATGGCGCGCAGGCCGAGCAGTTCCACCGCCGCGCGCGCATGCTCGAAGTAGGCGCGCGACTGGGTGTTGCCGGTGCCGTGGGTGAAGACGACCGGCGCGCTGCCCTGCCCGTCGTCCAGGAAACATTCGAGTGCGGGCGACAGGGCCGCGTCCGGATGCGGGTCGAACAGGGGAAAGTCGGCGCGGTACAAGGGCTTGGGCCAGTCCGGCTGGGTCGGCGCGAACCATTCCGGAAACAGGGTCACCGACAGGTCCGGCACCGCGAACAGGTGCTCGAGCATGCCTGCCACCTCCGGCATGCCGCGCGCCCGGCGCGCCGCGTTCACCTCGCCCAGCGCCACCGGATCGATGAAACGCGCCGCCAGCCGCCGCAACAGCCAGCGCCGCAGCCCGAGCGGTACCCAGGGCGGCACTGGCCATGGTCCGAACATCAGCGGGTCGTGGACGGTCGGCAGGTTCTGCGGCGCCAGATAAGCCGCCGCCACTTTCAAACCGGGACGCGCGCCCCGGCACAGGTCGGCCTCCGGCAGCGCCAGCGGATGCGCCAGCAGCACCACCGCTTCGTCATGCGGCAAGGCGTCGACGAAAGGCACTATCCCGGCCATAGCCGGCCGCGTGGCGCGCCAGACCACCCCGAAGCCGCGCGTCGGATGCCAGAGGTCGGGGTCGAGCAGCACGGCCGGGTCGGCGGGCAGGCCGACAAAGTGCAGCCCGGTGCCGCGCACATAGGGTTCATGCTGTTGCGGCGCAAGGAAGCTGATCCGATGGCCCGCATCCCGCAGGACCAGGGCCATCGCCATGAAGGGGAACAGGTCGCCGGCCGAGCCGATGGTGACCACCACGAAATGCGTCCTGCCTGCTGCTGGCGTATCGATACCCGCTCCTCCTGTCCCTTGCGTTGCGCTGGGCATACTCTACGCGAAAAGCGGCCAGAGCACGGTTGGCGCAGGATTTCGGCAATGAGGTGCGGCGGATCCTGCTAGAATGACTGATCCATATACAAGGGGGATTCCACCGATGCGCCTGTAATGCCCGCTCTCGCGCCCGCCGCGACAGCACAGAAACCTCATCGCCACGTTCGCAAGGACCTGGTGCGGCTTCGACGCATTACAAGGAGTACTCATGGCCCATCCCTACCACCTGGCCCTGCACGGGGTCGACATCGCCCTCCCCGACGGGCGCATCCTGTTCCAGGACATCCACGACAGCTTCAAAGCCGAGACCGTCGCCCTGATCGGCCCCAACGGCAGCGGCAAGTCCTCGTTCGGCCGCGTCGTCGCCGGACTTGCGCAGCCGGCACGCGGCCGTATCGAGCGCGTCGTCCCCAGCCGTTACGTCGAACAGCAGACCGGCCCCACCTTCGCCGCCAGCCTGGCGCAGCTGGCCGGACTCGATGCGCCGCTGGAGGCGCTGCGGCGGCTGGCGGCCGGCGACGCGCGCGATGAGGACTTCGACCTGATCGGCGAACGCTGGGACCTCGAAGCGCGCTGGCAGGCGATGCTGGACCAGGCCGGGCTGGACGAGGCCATGACGCCGCAATCGCTGTCCGGCGGCCAGCGCACCCTGCTGTCCCTGATCGGCGCCTTCTGCAGCGAGGCGGGCCTGCTGGTGCTGGACGAACCCAGCAACCACCTGGACCGCGAACGGCGGCGCTTCCTGGTCGAGCAGATGCAGGCCTGGCGCGCGGCGGGCCGCGGGCTGCTGCTGGTCAGCCACGACCGCGAACTGCTGGAGCACGCCGAGCGCACGCTGGAAGTGCATGCCTGCGGACTGCGGCGCTATGGCGGCGGCTGGTCATTGGTCGAGGAGCAGCGCGGCGCCGAACTGGCGGCGGCCGGCGCGCGCCTGGAGCGGGCACGGGTCGAACGGAAAACCGCGGAGGCGGCGATGCGGCTCGATGCCGAACGCGCCGCGCGCAGGAACGCCCGCGGCGCGCGCGCAAAGGCGGCCGGCGGCCAGCCGAAGATCGTCCTCAACGCCCTGCCGCAGCGCGCCGAGAAAACGGACGGCGCACGCGCCGAACGCCATGCGCAGCGGCGCCAGGACCTGCAGCAGGACCTGCACGAGGCCTTCGACGCGCTGGACGGGGCGCTGGAGCGGCCCAGCTTTCCGATGCTGGACCTGCAGATTCCGGAGGGCCAGGCCGCGCTGGTGCTGGAAGAACTGGTCGCACCCTGGGGGCCGCGCCAGCCGCTGGACTGGGGCGTCCACGGCGCGGCCAGGATCGCCATCCGCGGACCGAACGGCTGCGGCAAGTCGACCCTGCTGCGCACCATCGCGGGCGAGATCGCGCCGCTGTCGGGCCGCTGCCGCACCTTATCTTCGGTGCTGCTCGACCAGCACCTGGCGCTGCTCGATCCGGCGCGCAGCCTGCTGGACCAGCTGCGCAGCACCGCCCCAGGGCACCACGAAGGCCGGCTGCGCCAGTACCTGGCCCTGGCAGGCCTCAAGCCGGACCGCGTGCTGCGCCCGGCGGACAGCCTGAGCGGCGGGGAAAGGATGCGCGGGGCGCTGCTGTGCGCGGTGCTGCGCGAACCGGCGCCGCGCCTGCTCCTGCTGGACGAGCCGACCAACCACCTCGACCTGCAGGGCGTCGAGGCGCTGGAAGCGATGCTGCAGTCATGGCCGGGAGCGCTGGTGGTGGTGTCGCACGACGAGCGCTTCCTGGCGCGGCTCGAACTCAGCCACCGGATAGACTGGACGGCGGCGGGCTGGCGCTGAGACTACAGGAAGCGGTCGAGGATCTTGCGGCTGCCCCTGTCGATCGCAAACATGTCGCGGATCAGGAAGTGGATGCCGTGGCTGTCCGCGATCAGCAGCRAGTAGGCGCCCAGGCGGCGGATGTCTTCCTCGCCCTTGAGCACGAATTCGGTATCGCCGCGGTCGGTCCTGACGGTCCAGGTGGAGGGGGTGGCGAAGCTGGACACGCCCTTGATCGACTCGATCTCGGGCATGAATTCGCGCCCTTCCAGTTCTTCGGTCACCAGCTTGCGGATCTCGGCCGGCATGGTTTCGAGGTCGTCGATCCAGCCGACTTCCTTGCCGCCCTCGCGCACCAGGGAGATGCCGCGGGTCGGCGCCTGCACCGGGAAGGATCGCACCGGCGCCACGCCGACGAATTCCTCGCCCTCGCTATTCGTCAGCACCAGCTTGCCGAAGGCGTCGCGGCGTAATTCAAAAGCAGTCATCATCATCAATCTTCCTGGCTGGAGTCGTCCGGATCCTGGTCGACGTTGCGCGCCTGCGCCTCGTACAGGCGGTAGTAGGCGCCTTCTTTCGCCATCAGTTCGTCGTGGTTGCCCTCTTCGACCACCACGCCGCGGTCCAGCACCACCAGGCGGTCGGCGCGGTGCAGCGTGGACAGCCGGTGCGCGATCGCGATCGTGGTGCGGCCTTGCACCAGGTTGTCGAGCGCCTTCTGGATCTCTTTTTCGGTTTCCGAGTCCACCGACGAAGTCGCTTCGTCCAGGATCAGGATCGGCGGGTCGATCAGCAGGGCGCGCGCGATCGAGATACGCTGGCGCTCGCCGCCGGACAGGCCCTGGCCGCGTTCGCCGACCATCGAATCGTAGCCCTGCGGCAGGCGCAGGATGAACTCGTGGGCGTGGGCGGCGCGGGCGGCGGCGATGATCTGTTCGCGGGTCGCATCCGGCTTGCCGTAGGCGATGTTCTCGGCGATGGTGCCGAAGAACAGGAAAGGTTCCTGCAGCACCAGGCCGATGTGGCGGCGGTAGTCGGACACGGCAAAGGAGCGCACGTCCTTGCCGTCGAGCAGAATGGCGCCCTCGGCCACGTCGTAAAAGCGGCAGATCAGGTTCACCAGGGTCGACTTGCCGGAACCGGAATGGCCGACCAGGCCGACCATCTCGCCGGCCTTGATCTTCAGCGAAATGCCGCGGTTGACCGCGCGGTTGCCATAGCGGAAGCCGACTTCGCGCAGTTCGATATTGCCGTCGACCTTGTCCAGCTTCACCGGATTGACCGGGTCCGGCACGCTCGACACGTGGTCGAGGATGTCGAAGATGCGCTTGGCGGCGGAGGCCGATTTCTGGGTCACCGACACGATGCGGCTCATCGAATCCAGGCGCACGTAGAAGCGGCCGCTGTAGGCGATGAAGGAGGCCAGCGTACCGACGGTGATCTCGCCGCGGCTGATCTGCCAGATGCCGAAGCACCAGATCACGAGCAGGCCCAGTTCGGTCAGCAGCGACACGGTCGGCGAGAACAGCGACCAGACCTTGTTCAATTTGTCGTTGACGGCCAGGTTGTGCTTGTTCGCTTCACGGAAGCGGGAAGCCTCGCGCTTTTCCTGGGCAAAGGCCTTCACCACGCGGATGCCGGGAATGGTGTCGGCCAGCACGTTGGTGACCTCGCCCCAGACGCGGTCGATCTTTTCGAAGCCRGTGCGCAGGCGGTCGCGCACGACGTGGATCATCCAGGCGATGAAGGGCAGCGGCACCAGGGTGATCAGGGCCAGCTTGGCGTTGATCGAAAACAGGATCACGCCCGTCATGATGATCATCAGGACGTCGGACAGGAAGTCCAGCAGGTGCAGCGACAGGAACACGCAGATGCGGTCGGAGCCGCTGCCGATGCGGCTCATCAGGTCGCCGGTTCGCTTGCCGCCAAAAAATTCCAGCGACAGGCGCAGCAGGTGCTCATAGGTTTCCGAGCGCATGTCCGCGCCCATGCGTTCCGACACCAGCGCCAGGATATAAGTACGACCCCAACCCAGCGCCCAGGCCAGGATGGCAGAGCCGAACAGGCCGCCCATGTACATATAGACCAGCGACGTATCGATCTGCTTGCCGTTCTGGTAAGGGATCAGGACGTTGTCCATCAGGGGCATCGTCAGATATGGCGGGATCAAGTGTGCGCCGGTACTCGCCAGCATCAGCAAGAATCCGACCAGGAGCTGGCCTTTGTACGGCATGGCGAAGCGCCACAGGCGGAACAGGGTCCAGGTCGACGGCGGGGTGTGCAGCACCTTGGTGCAGATCGGGCAGTCTTCCTGGTCCGGCTCGAGCGGCGCCTTGCAGCTCGGGCAGGTGTGCTGCTCGGGCGGCTGGACGGCGACGCCGCTCAGATAGCCTTCGACCTGGTCGTGGAACTGGTCCACCAGGCGGATGGCCTGCAGGTTCTGGCCGAGGGTAAAGCGCCAGGACGCCAGCAGGCCGTTGGCGTCGACCAGCTCGATGTGGCCGACGCCGGCGTGGTCGTAATGACGCAGGGCCAGGCCGGCCCGGTAAGGCCAGTCGCGCCAGTGCTTGTCGCCGGGGCTGAGAGTCAGTAGGCGGAGGCTGGTAACGACCAGTATCCCTTTGGTGAAACGTAATTTCGCGTCGAGGTCAACCTCAAGGGCGCTTAAAACGTTTTCCCCTGGCGCAAGCTTTTTCTGGACGTCCGCCTGCCAGTGCTCAGGCAGGAAACTGGCGGTGACCGCCAGCGGTGCGGAAGGAACAAGTTGTTGATTCGTCATGTGCTTTTGGAAACAGGGTTTGCGCTGAACTGCGCGGCGACCGCAAGGTCGTCAAGGTCATTGGGATGGAACGCTGAGCATGGCACGCCGGTTGACAGGCGTACGGTATTCTATCGGCGGGGCGTGACTGGCAGAATTCGGTTCAGCGCGGTAAGCTTCGTTCCCGCAAGTATACAACATGTGCACTGCAGCAAATGGGCCTCCCCGGTGGGGCAGACCATGGTGTAATGGCACAAACATAAGGCAACGCCGAGCGGTGAGTGAGCGGTCACTGCGGGGCAAGATATTTTTCATGACAAACAAGAAAGACATTAAGATTCTTCGTGTAACCCACTTGCGTGGCCCGAACATCTGGACCTACCGCCCGGTCATCGAGGCCTGGCTCGACATCGGCGAGCTCGAAGAATGTCCTTCGAACACCCTCCCCGGCTTCAACGAGCGGCTGACCGCCTGGCTGCCGGGGCTGATCGAACATCGCTGCGGCGTCGGCGAACGCGGCGGCTTCCTGGAACGGCTGCGCGACGGCACCTGGGCCGGCCACATCCTCGAACACGTGGTCCTCGAACTGCAGAATATGGCCGGCATGAAGACCGGCTTCGGCAAGACCCGTTCCACCGTCGACTACGGCATCTACAAGATGGCCTTCCGCACGCGCGACGAAGTGGTCGGCCGCGCCGCCCTCCAGGCCGGCCACGAGCTGCTGATGGCCGCCATCAACGACACCCCCTTCGACATGAAGACCACGGTGGCGGAACTGACCGAACTGGTCGACCGCTACTGCCTCGGCCCCTCGACCGCCAACATCGTCGATGCCGCCACCGCCCGCCGCATCCCCTCGATCCGCCTGACCGAAGGCAACCTGGTACAGCTCGGCCACGGCGCCGCCCAGCGCCGCATCTGGACCGCCGAAACCGACCGCACCAGCGCCATCGGCGAAAGCATCGCCAGCGACAAGGACCTCACCAAGACCCTGCTCGCCTCCTGTGGCGTGCCGGTACCGGAAGGCAGCGTCGTGCGCAGCGCCGAGCACGCCTGGGAAGAAGCCGAGGACATCGGCCTGCCGGTGGTGGTCAAGCCGGTCGACGGCAACCACGGCCGCGGCGTGACCCTGAACCTGATGAACGAAGCGGACGTGAAAGCCGCCTATGCGATCGCCGCCGAAGCGGGCGACTCCAGCGCCGTGCTGGTCGAGCGCTACGTGCCGGGCAACGAGCACCGCCTGCTGGTGGTCGGCTCGAAGGTCGTGGCCGCCGCCAAGGGCGAATCGCTGTTCGTGACGGGCGACGGCAAGTCGAACGTCATCGCGCTGTGCAACAGCCAGATCAATATCGATCCGCGCCGCGGCGAGAGCGAGGAACACCCGCTCGGCCTGGTCAATCCGAATGACGAAGAAATCAAGCTCGATCTGCAGCGCCAGGGCCTGAGCCCGGAATCCGTCCCGCCAGCCGGCCAGAAAGTGCTGATCCAGCCGAACGGCAACGTCGCCGACGACGTCACCGACGAGGTGCACCCGGACGTGGCCTATGTGGCGGCGCTGGCCGCGCGCGTGGTCGGTCTCGACATCGCCGGCATCGACCTGGTATGCGAAGACATTTCGCGCCCGCTCGAAGAGCAGCGCGGCGCCATCATCGAAGTCAATTCCAGCCCCGGCCTGCTGGCCCACATCAAGCCGGCCACCGGCCAGTCGCGCGAAGTCGGCAAGGCCATCGTCGAGCACCTGTTCGCGGACGCCGGCTACGTGGACGGCGAATGCGGCCGCATCCCCGTGGTGGGCGTGACCGGCAGCGCCGGCGCCAGCCTGGTCGCCAACCTGGTCGGCATGGTGCTGTTCCAGTCCGGGAAGCACGTGGGCGTGGCCAATCGCAATGGCCTGTTCCTCGACCAGCGCCGCGTCAGCGCGGCCGACTCCACCCGCTTCGACGCCGCCCAGCGCCTCCTCATCAACCGCAACGTGCAGGCCGCCGTGTTCGAATCGAACGCGCGCGCGATCCTGTCCGAGGGCCTGCCCTACGACCGCTGCCTGGTGGGCGTGGTGACCGACCTGGGCCGGGTGGCGGAGGTGGAAGACCTGTATGTGCGTGACGACGACGCCCTGTTCAACGTGGTGCGCAGCCAGGTCGACGTCGTGCTGTCCGAGGGCGCGGCCGTGCTGAACGCCGCCGATCCGCAGGTCGTGCAGCTGGCCGGACTGTCCGACGGCGCCGTGATCTTCTATGCAGTGGACGAAAACAACGACGTCATCAAGCGGCACCGCGCCGGCGGCGGACGCGTCGCCTTCCTGCGCGACCAGCACATCGTGCTGGCCCAGGGCAGCGAGGATGCACCGCTGCTCGGCCTGTCCAAGCTGAAGCCGGCCACGGCGAGCCAGCCGGAAGCCGTGCTGGCCGCCGCCGCCGCAAGCTGGGCGCTGGATGTGCCGACCGACCTGATCTGCGCCGGTCTGCGCAGCTTCGAGAACAAATAAAGGATTCGAGTTTTATGGAAGTATCACGCGTCCGGGCCCTGCGCGGCCCCAACCTCTGGAGCCATCACACGTCGGTCGAGGCGATCGTCTCCTGCACGGCGGACGAAGAATCGATCAGCGCCCTGCCCGGCTTCGAAGCGCGCCTGCGCGCCCTGTTCCCGCAGATCTGGCCGCTGCAGCCGACCGGGCATGACGACACCATCCCGCTGGCCCAGGTGCTGGAAGTGGCGGCCCTGGCCCTGCAGGCCCAGGCCGGCTGCCCGGTCACCTTCAGCCGCACCACCGCCACCGTCGAGCGCGGCATCTACCAGGTCGTGGTCGAGTACAGCGAAGAAGACGTCGGCCGCCTGGCGCTCACGCTCGCCGGGCAGCTGATCCAGGCTGCGCGCGACGACCGCTCCTTCGACCTCGACGGCGCCCTCCACCAGCTGCGCGAACTCGACGAAGACGTGCGCCTCGGCCCCTCGACCGGCTCGATCGTGAACGCCGCCGTCGCCCGCGGCATCCCCTTCCGCCGCCTGACCGAAGGCAGCCTGGTGCAGTTCGGCTGGGGCAGCCGCCAGCGCCGCATCCAGGCCGCCGAGATCGACGCCACCGGCGCCATCGCCGAGACCATCGCCCAGGACAAGGAACTGACCAAGAAGCTGCTCGACGCCGCCGGCGTGCCGGTGCCGCTGGGCCGCGTCGTGGTGGATCCCGATGACGCCTGGGCCGCCGCCCAGGAGATCGGCCTGCCGGTCGTGATCAAGCCGAAGGACGGCAACCAGGGCAAGGGCGTGACCGTCAACGTCAACACCCGCGAACAGCTCAYCGCCGGCTTCCATGCGGCGTCCGAATTCCGCGACGACATCCTGGTCGAAAAATACCTGCCGGGCCACGACTACCGCCTGCTCGTGAT
This sequence comes from Massilia sp. 05N420, assembly GCF_056397205.1. Taxonomy (NCBI): domain Bacteria; kingdom Pseudomonadati; phylum Pseudomonadota; class Betaproteobacteria; order Burkholderiales; family Oxalobacteraceae; genus Massilia; species Massilia sp. 05N420. The sequence continues at coordinate 31,516 of NZ_JBFTMX010000026.1, read as the reverse complement.
CGGCAACAAGCTGATCGCAGCGGCCCGACGCGACCCGCCGCACGTGGTCGGCGACGGCGTGCACACGGTGCGCCAGCTGGTCGACACCGTCAACCTCGATCCGCGCCGCGGCAGCGGCCATGCTACCTCCCTGACCAAGATCCGCTTCGACGACATCGCCCTGGCCAGCCTGGCCAAGCAGGGCTATGACGCCGAATCCGTGCCGCCGAAAGGCCAGCGCGTCACCCTGCGCAACAACGCCAACCTGTCGACCGGCGGCTCGGCCACCGACGTCACCGACGACGTGCATCCGGAAGTGGCCGCGCGCGCCATCGCCGCCGCCCACATGGTCGGCCTCGACATCTGCGGCGTCGACCTGGTGTGCGACAGCGTGCTGAAACCCATCGAAGACCAGGGCGGCGGCATCGTCGAAGTCAACGCCGCGCCCGGCCTGCGCATGCACATCTCGCCGTCCTTCGGCAAGGGCCGCGCGGTCGGCGAAGCCATCATGGACACCCTGTACGCGCCCGGCGACGACGGCCGCATCCCGGTGGTGGCCGTGACCGGCACCAACGGCAAGACCACCACCGTGCGCCTGATCGCCCACCTGCTCGGCGCCTCCGGCCTGCGCACCGGCATGACCAACACCGACGGCGTGTACATCCAGGGCCGCCGCATCGACAGCGGCGACTGCAGCGGTCCGCGCAGCGCCCGCAACGTGCTGCTGCACCCGGACGTCGACGCCGCCGTGTTCGAGACCGCGCGCGGCGGCATGCTGCGCGAAGGCCTGGCCTTCGACCGCTGCCAGGTGGCGGTGGTGACGAATATCGGCGCCGGCGACCACCTCGGGCTGAACTACATCACCACCCTGGAAGACCTCGCCGTACTCAAGCGCGTGATCGTGCAGAACGTGGCGCCGGGCGGCATGGCCGTGCTGAACGCGGCCGACCCGATCGTCGCCGCGATGGCCGAGAACACCCGCGGCGACGTCACCTACTTCGCGATGGACTGCTCGCTGCCGCTGATGCAGAAGCACCGCGCCCAGGGCCGCCGCATCGTCTACGTCGACGAGGGCCATCTGGTGGCGGCGCAGGGCAAGGCCGAAGAACGGATCCCGCTGTCCGAGGTGCCCATCACCCGCGGCGGCGTGATCGGCTTCCAGGTCGAGAACGTGATGGCCTCGGTGGCCGCGGCCTGGGCCGTCGGCATCGATTGGAACGTCACCCGCACCGGCCTGAAGACCTTCGTCGGCGAGAGCGACAACGCGCCGGGCCGCTTCAATGTGTTCGACTACAAGGGCGCGACCGTGATCGCCGACTACGGCCACAACCCGGACGCGATCCAGGCCCTGAGCAACGCCGTCGAAGCCATGCCGGCCAAGCGCCGCTCGGTGGTGATCAGCGGCGCCGGCGACCGCCGCGACGAAGACATCCGCGACCAGACCCGCATTCTGGGCCGCGCCTTCGACGACGTGCTGCTCTACGAAGACCAGTGCCAGCGCGGCCGTTCCGAAGGCGAAGTCGTGGCCCTGCTGCGCGAAGGCCTGCGGGAAGCGCCCCGCACCAGCCGCATCGAAGAGATCAGGGGCGAATTCGTCGCCATCGACCGCGCACTCGAGCTGCTGCAGCCGGGCGACCTGTCGCTGATCCTGATCGACCAGGTGGACGAGGCGCTGGCGCATATCGGCAAGCGGGTGGCGGAAGCGAAAGTCTGAACCCGACCGATGTTGGTTGAACGATGGGCGCTTCGGCGCCCATTTTCGTTTGCGTAAGCACGTCGTCCCCGCGCCTCACCTCGTCGTCCCCGCGAAGACGGGGACCCAAGTTTGCTCGCACACCACCCGTCCCACACGATTCAGTTGGCAATCGCACCAGCCGCAAACGCGTCATGCCTTACCATTGACCGATCACGATACCGGCAAGGCAGTGAGATCATGACCATTGACAAGCAAGCAAGCGAAGAAGTCCCGGAACTCCCCTTCCGCTCCCTGCTCTACCGCTTCCTCTTCTTCGACTGGCTGTTCCGCGACGTCAGCGCCGCGCGCACTCGCATCGAACGCCACGCCGCCTTCCAGCACAACCGCCGGATGAGCCGCTACCTGCCGGTCTACCTGCGCCGCTGGTCCTTCCTGACGGCCTTCGACTTCGCCCTCGGCCTGCTGTTCGAGAAAGTGCTGCAGGCCGGGCTGCTGTCCGCCTGGTTCTTCACCTGGAGCTGCGTGACCCTGGCCGGCATGGTGGTGATCACGGTGGCCTGGCTGATCCTGACCAACGTCCGCCTGTCGTAGATTTCTTGACGATAACTAATTTTTCCTATGCGCAAATGCGCGAAGATGCCTCTAGCGACAACCACCATGGAGGCAAACATGATCCCCAGAATGTATCCGGGCAAACGCAGCTTCGAGCGCCGCATCGACGAGCGCACCGCCAAGGACATCGGCGACGCCCTGCGCGCGGACAGCGTCCAGGCAGCGGCGATGGCAATGGAACATCTACAAGTCGACGTACAGGTGGCGCTGCGGGTGCTGGCCGGCACCAACGACGACCGCGGCGGCAAGCGGCGCGAGAACGGCCCCGGCACCTGAATCGTCAAACTTCCCCTCGTTATTTTTCGAAGTCCTGTGCCGGCATTGCCGGACAGGACTTTCTTCCTTCCACCCTAGCATCGCTTCCCGCCCGCACACCTCAAGACGACTGGTCTAATTGGTGCTATCATGTCTTCCATGAGTACCGAACAACACAGCGTGCGCCAGCATATCCTCGCCACCGGCAGATCCATCATCATGGGCAAGGGCTACTCGGGCGTCGGCCTGAACGAGATCCTGTCCGCCGCCGGCGTGCCCAAGGGTTCGTTCTACCATTACTTTAAATCCAAGGAGCTGTTCGGCAAGGCCATGCTCGAGGATTACGTCGACGCCTACCTTGCCGAACTCGATGCCATGCTCGCCGCCGACGGCAGCACCGGCCTGGCGCGCCTGATGCGCTACTGGGACAGCTGGCTGCTGCTGAACGACGACGCCTGCGCCGGCAGCAAATGCCTTGTGGTGAAATTGAGCAGCGAAGTGGCCGACCTGTCCGAAGCAATGCGCGGTGTCCTGCTGCAAGGCACGAACCGGATCGTCCAACGCCTGGCGGACTGCATCGCCGACGGCGTCAACGACGGCTCGATCCGCTCCGGCACGGCAGCGCAACCTACCGCCCTTGCCCTGTACGAAATGTGGCTGGGCGCAGCCCTGCTGACCAAGCTGCGGCGCGAGCCCAGTGCGCTGCAGAATGCCTTGCATGCCACCCGCGCCATGCTGGCGGCGCCCGGCTGACCGGCATGGCGGCTTGACGCCGCCATTTTTTTCGGTAGTTTCTAGACGACCAGTCTAATAGATTCGTGGAAATATTTACAAAGAGAGGACCATGACATGACCCAGGACCGTACCCGTAACCGACGCTTCGTGCTGCAACAGCGCCCGCATGGTGCACCCGACGACAGCACCTTCCGCCTGGAACAGCAGCCGGTGCCCACCCCGCAGGAAGGCCAGGTGCTGCTACGCACTCTGTTCCTGTCGCTCGACCCCTACATGCGCGGCCGCATCAGCGACGCGCCCTCCTATGCCGCGCCGGTCGAGATCGGCGACACCATGGTCGGCGGTACGGTGTCGCGGGTTGAAGCCTCGCGCAACCCCGACTTCGCGGTCGGCCAGCTGGTGCTGGCTTATAGCGGCTGGCAGGACTACGCGCTGTCCGATGGCGCCGGACTGAACAAGCTGAGCGGCGACGTCGCCCAGTCCTCTCGTGCCCTCGGCGTACTCGGCATGCCGGGCTTTACCGCCTATATGGGCCTGCTCGACATCGGCCAGCCAAAGCCAGGCGAGACCGTGGTGGTGGCCGCCGCTAGCGGCGCGGTCGGCTCGCTGGTCGGGCAGATTGCCGGGATCAAGGGTGCGCGCGCGGTCGGCATCGCCGGCGGCGCCGACAAGTGCCGCTACGTGGTCGAGGAACTCGGCTTCGACGCCTGCATCGACCACCGCGCGCCCGATTTCGCCGAGCAGCTGGCAAAGGCCTGCCCGGACGGCATCGACGTGTATTTCGAAAACGTGGGCGGGGCCGTGTTCGACGCCGTGCTGCCCCTGCTGAACAGCAAGGCCCGCATTCCGGTGTGCGGCCTGATCGCCGACTACAACGCGACCTCCCTGCCCGCCGGTCCGGACCGCCTGGGCCTGCTGGCGCGCACCATCCTCACCAAGCGCATCCGCATGCAGGGCTTCATCATCTTCGACGACTACGGCCATCGTTACGGCGAGTTCTTCAAGGAGATGAGCACCTGGCTCGCGGAAGGCAGGATCAAGTTCCGCGAAGACGTCGTCGACGGCCTGGAAAACGCTCCGCAAGCCTTCCGCGGCCTGCTCGAAGGGAAGAACTTCGGCAAGCTGGTCATCCGCGTCGCCCAAGATTGACTCACCACTGAAAGGAAACCGACATGAAAAAGATTCTGATGGTATTGACCTCCCACGACCAGCTCGGCGACACCGGCAAGAAGACCGGTTTTTGGCTGGAGGAATTCGCAGCCCCCTATTACGCGCTGAAGGATGTGGGCGCCGACATCACGGTGGTGTCGCCGGCAGGCGGCCAGCCGCCGCTCGACCCGAAGAGCGACGAGCCGGACGCCCAGACCGACGCCACCCGCCGCTTCAAGGCCGATGCCGCCGCCCAGGCCGTGCTGGCCTCGACCGGCAAGCTGTCCGAGGTGAAGGCGGACGACTTCGACGCCGTGTTCTACCCGGGCGGCCACGGCCCGCTGTGGGACCTGGCCGAGGACAAGGACTCGATCGCCCTGATCGAAGCGATGGTGGCGGCCGACAAGCCGGTCGCTGCGGTGTGCCACGCGCCCGGCGTACTGCGCAATGTGAAAGCGGCCGACGGGAGCCCGCTGGTGAAGGGCAAGAAGGTAACAGGCTTTACGAATACCGAGGAAGAGGCGGTCGGACTGACCAAGGTCGTGCCCTTCCTGGTCGAGGATATGCTGAAGGCCAATGGCGGCGCCTATACCCGCGGCGCCGACTGGCAATCCTACGTGGTCACGGACGGCAAGCTGGTCACCGGCCAGAACCCGGCCTCGTCGGAAGCGGGCGCGGAAGCCCTGCTGAAGCTGCTGGCCTGAGCTTACTCGGCTCCGGGCGCCGGCCTGCGCCGCCACCTGCGTAGGCCGAGCGCGACAAAGGCGATGGTCAGCCCGGCCAGCGCCAGCATCTCCTGGCTCACCTCGGCCAGCGATGCGCCCATCTGGTTGGTGGCGACGAAGCCTTGGATCGCCGCGGTCGACGGCAGCAGCCAGCGCAGGCCTTGCAGCGGCAAGGGCAAGGCTTGCGCCGGCCAGGCCAGGCCGGCCAGGAACAGGATCGGCATCGAGCTGGCCACCAGCAGCTGCACGCTGCGCTCGCGGGTGCGGAAGAACAGTCCCATGTAGATGCCGAGCGCCGCCACACAGACGCTGTACAGCAGGGTCAGCGCCAGGCTCGCGCCGGGATTGCCGCCGCGCGGATAGTCCTGGAACCAGAACACGAAGCCGAAGAACCAGGCTGCGTTCAGTACCACCACCAGCGAAAACGCGGCCAGCGCGCCGGCATACGCGGCAACGCGCGGCGCATACGGATAGCGGCCTTCGCTGGTCCAGCTGCCGAACAGCAGGCCGATCCCCAGCAGGAAGGTCTGCTGCATCAACAGCACCACCACCCCCGGCACGATGTAGGAGGCATAGCCTTCGCGTACGTTGAACATCGGCAGCGTCTCGACCGACACCGGCTGGCGCTGGGCCTCGGCCTGGGCCGCCAACGGCGTGGCCGCGCCGAGGCGTTTCAACTCCACCCCGGCCGACAGTGTGCCCACCACCTCGGCCAGGCCGTTCAAGGCCACCTTGTTCAACAGCGGATAGGTGCCGATCCCGCCCACCTCCACTTCCGGCTGCCTGCCGGCCAGCAGCTTGCGGCTGAAGTCTTCCGGGATGATCATGACGCCGGCCGCCTCGCCGCGCCAGATCCAGTCCCGGGCCTGCTCGGGGCGGGTGGTGACGCCGGCCACCGCCAGGCCGGGATGGGCGCCGGTCCAGCGCACCAGTTGTCGCGACAGCGCCGATCCGTCCTGGTCGACGATCGCCACCGGCACCCGGCGCACCGTCTCGGCGCTGTAGGGCAGCGGGTAGAAGAACGAATAGATGATTCCGGAAACGAAGAACAGCAGCAGCGCCGCCTTGTCGCCCAGGATCGCGCGCCAGGTCTGCCCCCACGCCTGCAGGGCGGCATCCGGTGCTTTCATGTCCGGCCCCAGCTGTCGGGCTGGCGCACGCGGGTGCGCAGGCGAAGATAAGCCGCGGCGCCGAAGCCCGCCGTGAACAGCGCCAGCGCCGCCAGCGCGCCGAGGCCGTAGCGCAGTGGCGCGCCGCCCAGCCAGGTGTTGTTCACCAGTCCCAGGAAGTGGGTCAGCGGCAGCGCCTCGGCCCAGACGCGCGCCGCCAGCGGCATCGCCCGCATCGGGAATCCCTGGCCGGAAAAGGCGAAGGCCGGCGCCGTGATGAAGGCGCAGGCCGACAGTGCCGCGCGCAGCGAAGCGCTCCAGGCGACGAGGCAAGCGCCCAGCGCCAGGTAGGCGCTCACCAGCAGCACCGTACCGACTGCCATGGCCAGGAAGCTGCCGAGGACCGGCCAGCCGAGCAGCGCGCCGAAAGCCAGCGTCAGCAGCACTCCCTGCAGCATGAACACGCCGAACGGGATCGCCAGCTTGGCCAGCAGCGCCAGCCCGAGCCGGCCGTCGGCGGCGGCCAGCCACTGCGGCACCGTGGCGTTGCGCAGTTCGCGCCCGACCGCGGTCAAGGCTGCCAGCGCCACGAAGATGTGGAGCAGGCTCCATACGGCCGGCAACGCCAGCGAGGGTACGATGCTGCCGCTTTCATTGAACAGTCCCACCGGCCGGGTGGCCACCGGCTCGAGCTGCTGCACGGCCTGCATGCCGGCGCTGCCGCGTTTGGCGCGCCCCTGCAGCTCGGCGCCGGCCGACAGCGTCGCCACCACCGCGCGCACGTCGCGCGTCATGGCACCCGTATGCGAGGGGTACTGGGCGTTGTAGGCCCACCCCAGCGTGACATGCTCGCCGCGCGCCAGGCGCTCGCCCATGTGCGCCGGAATCGACAGGATGCCGAAGACGCGTCCGGCGCGCAGCGCGCCCAGGGCCTCGGCGTCGCTGGCAGCAAGCACCGGCTGCAGGCCGGGCGACTGGTCCAGCATGCGCAGCAGGCTGCGCGACTGCGCCGAGTTGTCGAGGTCGCGCACCGCCAGCGGCAGCTCGCGTGCGATCCCGGCCGAGAAGATCCACCAGGTCAGCAGGTACAAGACCAGCGGAATCCAGCCCAGCATGGCCAGGTCCCAGCGGTCGGCGCGCAGGCGCGCCCACTCGCGCGCGAGCGAGGCCGACCAGGGAGAAGAGGCGGAAGCCGGCATGCTCTTGCGCTCAGCGGTCGAACACCACCGTCATGCCCGGGCGCAGGCCCGGCACTGCCGCCGTCGGACGCAGCCRCACTTCGAATGTGCGCAGGTCGGTACCGCCGGGACGGGCCGCGCGCCAGGTGGCGAAGGCCGGCAGCGCCGCCACCGCAGTCACCTTGAAGCGGGCGCGCGTCTTCAGCGCCGGAATATCGGCTTCGTGCACAGTGTCCTTGGCGAAGGGCTTGAACATGTCCTCGCGCACCGCCAGCACCGCCCAGACGTCGTTCAGGTCAACCAGGGTCACCACCGGGAAGCCTTGCGGCGCCAGCTCGCCGGCCTGGATCGCCAGCTTGGTCACCTCGCCTGCAGCGGGCGCGACGATGCGGGTCTCGGCCAGTGCCGCGTCGGCCTCGGCCACCACCCCGTCCACCTGGCGCGCCTGGGCCTGCGCGGCCTGCTTGTCTTCCTTGCGCGCGCCCTGGCGCGCAAGGTCGTACTGGGCGCGCGCGGCGCTCGCCAGTTCGCGCGCCGAACGCGCCTGCGCCTGGGCTTCGTCGCCCTTCTGGCGCGCCAGCACGCCTTCGGCGACCATCGCCCCGACCCGCTTGTAGGTCACGTCGGCCAGCCGGGCGCCGGCCTCGGCGCGCTCCCAGTTGGCGCGTGCGGCGGCGATTTCCTCGGGCCGCGCACCGGCCTGCGCCTTCTGCGCAACCGCGCCGGCGGCCTCGCGCGCGGCCTGCGCCTGGGCCACCTTGGCCCGCACTTCCGGGCTGTCCAGCTCGAACAGCAACTGGCCGCGGCTCACCATCTGGCCCAGCTGCACATGGACTTGCCCGACGCGCCCGGGCACCTTCGATGAGACATTGATCTCCTGGGCTTCTGCCTGCCCCTGCAGCGCATCCGGCACCGGCTGCAGCGAGCGGTACAGGCCCCAACCCAGCAGGCCGAGGAAGAGGATGCCGGCCACTCCGGCCAGCGCGCGTTTGCGGTTTGCGTTTGCCATGTTCTTCATTCCTTGTCCGGGTCGACCACGTGGGTCGCGCTGCGCGCATGTTCGGCAAGGCGCCCGGGACTGCCTGCGGTGCCAAGCAGGCGCGCCAGCGCCAGCACATAGTCGTAGGCGGCCTGGGCCCGCTCGATCGAGGCCTTGGTCAGGTTCAGCGACGCATCGTCGACCTCGGCCGTCGTGGCCTGCGCATTCTTGAACGACACTTGCGCCAGGCGCAGGGTTTCGCGCGCCAGTTCGATCGCCGAGGCCATCGACAGGTAGCGCTGGCGCGCGTCTTCCATCGCGCGCCACTGGCTCTCGGCCAGTGTCGGGATGTCGCGCCCGGCCTGCTCGGCGGCCACCTCGACCCGCTGCTGCTCGAGACGGGCGGCAGCGCCCAGCCTGGCGCGGTCGACCCGGTCGACCAGCGGCACGTTGAGCGCCACGCCGACCAGCCAGTTGGCGCGCGCCGTGCCGCCGCGGTTCAGGTTGTAGTTGGCGACCCCGATCACGGTCGGGCTATATGCCTGGCCCTGCAGCTTGACGCTGGCGGCCGCCTGCCGGCGCTTGCTCTCGATCTGCTTCCAGGCCGCGTTCGAGGCCAGCGCCGCGTCGACGAAAGAAGCCAGCGAGCCGACCGCGCGCTCGTGCACGAACAGCGGCGTCGCCGGATCCACCTGCCGCTCTTCGGCCAGCATGCGGCGCAGCGCCAGTTCGGCCACCTCCAGGTCGCTGGCCGCCTTGGCGGCTTCGCGCTGGGCGTTGTCGACCGCGACGTCGGCCTTCAGGCGCTCGACCTTCGCGATCAGTCCGGTGCGCTCGAGCTTGCGCGCCATTTGCTGGTGCTCCCGCGCCACCGTCACCGCGTCGGCGCGCAGCCGGCTGGCCTTGCGCGCCAGTTGTACCCCGAAATAGCGCTGCGCCAGTTGCAGCGCGGCCTCGTCCTGCGCGCTCCGCAGCGCGGCGCCGGCTTCGTCGGCGCGGCCCGCGGCGCCCTCCTTGAGCGCCTGCAAGCGACCGCCGGTGTACAGCGGCCAGACCGAGCCCAGGCCCAGCGAACGGATATTGAAAACGCGGTTGGCCTCCAGTGTGCCGGGCACCTCCGGCAAGGCCAGGCCAGGCACTGGCGGCAGCAGTTCCAGCACCGGCGCCAGGGCCGGCTCCAGGGCTTGCGTGATACGGCTGGTGTCGACGCTCAAGGTGGTCGACATGCGCCCGGCAAAGCCGTTCAGGCGCAGGTCCGGACCGTCGATGCGGCGCAAGGCCTGGGCCTGCAAATCCTTGGCACGGTAGTCGAGTCTGGCGCCCTCGATCGCGCCGGAGCGCGCCTCCAGCCGGCGCAGTGCCTGCCCATAGTCCAGTGGAAGGACCTCCTGGGCCGGCGCCGGCACGGACAGCGCCATCGCTGCGCCGGCCAGTATGAAGATGCGAAACTTGATCGATTTCACTCGTCCCCCGCCCTCGAGCTTCGTTGTATTTATATAAATAATACCGCTGTTTTGCCGAGCTCGGCGACACGCTCCGCGCGCCCATCCGGTAGGCTCCGCGCAGCTTTTACTTTATACTGGCGCCCCCCGGCCTCCCGAACTGCTAACCGGCCAATCGGGCATGGTAAAGTGCTCGTCTGGCGGCAGCTGCCCCGCCGCGCGGCGCCGCGCGACATATCCCCACCCTGCGCAGGTCTGGCGTGGCTCCCGGCGGCGCCCGCACACCGAACAAAGCAAGAATACTCAAAGAAATCATGAAGTTAGGCGACAACATGCCGTTAGATCAGGAAGTTACCAAGCCCGGAAAAAGCCAACACACGCCGATGATGCAGCAGTACCTGCGCATCAAGAGCGAGTACCCATCCATGCTGGTCTTCTACCGCATGGGCGACTTCTACGAGCTGTTCTTCGAGGATGCCGAGAAGGCCGCGCGCATCCTGGGCATCACGCTGACGGCGCGCGGCAACTCGAACGGCAATCCGATCAAGATGGCGGGCGTGCCCTTCCACTCGCTCGACCCCTACCTGGCCAAGCTGGTCAAGCTGGGCGAGTCCTGCGCGATCTGCGAACAGATCGGCGATCCGGCCCTGTCCAAAGGGCCGGTCGAGCGCAAGGTGGTGCGCGTGGTCACGCCGGGCACCCTGACCGATTCGGACCTGCTGCCGGAGAAGGCCGAGCGTCCGCTGCTGGCCGTGTGCACGGTCCCGAACCGCAAGCAGGTGACCACCGGCCTGGCCTGGCTGTCGCTGGCCAGCGGCGCATTGAAGCTGATGGAGTTCACGGCGGATTCGAAGACCGCCGCCCTGCGCCTGGTGCAGGAACTGGAACGGATCGCACCGGCCGAAGTGCTGCGCGCGGACGCCAACGGCGGCGACATGTTCGAAGAGACCAGCATCGGCCACAACCAGCGCGTGCCCGAGTGGCATTTCGAAGTGGTGCACGGCCACAAGGCCCTGCTCGACCAGCTCGGCGTGTCGACCCTGAGCGGCTTCGGCGCGGACGGCCTCGGCGCCGCCTTCGGTGCGGCCGGCGCGCTGCTGCGCTACGCCCAGTCGACGCAGGGACGCGGCCTGCAGCACGTGAAGAGCCTGGCCGTCGAATCCGAGAGCGAATTCATCGGCCTCGATGCCGCCACGCGCCGCAACCTGGAACTGACCGAGACCATCCGCGGTACCGAAGCACCTACCCTGTTTTCGCTGCTGGACGGCTGCCGCACCGCGATGGGTTCGCGTCTGCTGCGCCACTGGCTGCACCATGCGAAGCGCGACCAGTCGGTGGCGCGCGGCCGCCACGAGGCGATCGCCGCGCTGGCCGAACACGATGCCATGGCCACCCTCTCGGGCACGCTGGCCCATGTGCCGGACGTCGAGCGCATCACCACCCGCATCGCCCTGCTGACCGTGCGCCCGCGCGACCTGGCCGCCCTGCGCGACGGCCTGAAACAGCTGCCGGTGCTGCGCGAGCAGGTGGCGCGCTGCTTCATCCCGGGCGACGCCAAGCTGCTGCGCGACATTCATGAAGCCATCGCGATCCCCGAGGATTGCCTGGACCTGCTGGCCCGCGCCATCGCCGAGGAACCGGCCGCCATGGTGCGCGACGGCGGCGTGTTCGCACGCGGCTTCGATGCCGAACTGGACGAGCTGCGCGCGCTGTCCGAGAACGCCGGCCAGTTCCTGGTCGATCTCGAGACCCGCGAACGCGCCCGCACCGGCATCGCCAACCTGCGCGTCGAGTACAACAAGGTGCATGGCTTCTACATCGAAGTCACCAACGGCCAGGCCGACAAGGTGCCCGAGGACTATCGCCGCCGCCAGACCCTCAAGAACTGCGAGCGCTACATCACGCCGGAACTGAAGGCCTTCGAAGACAAGGCCTTGTCTGCCCAGGACCGCGCCCTCTCGCGCGAGAAGCTGCTGTACGACCAGCTGCTCGGCGACCTGGCCCCGCACATCGTCTGCCTGCAGAAGGTCGCCGGCGGCATCGCCCAGGTCGACGCGCTGGTGGCGCTGGTTTCGCATGCGACGCGCAACAACTGGTGCCGTCCGCAGCTGGTGGATGCCCCTTGCCTGACCATCGTCGAGGGCCGCCATCCGGTGGTCGAGAACCAGATCGAGCGCTTCATCGCCAACGATTGCGCCCTGTCGAACGACAAGCGCCTGCTCCTGATTACCGGTCCGAACATGGGCGGTAAATCGACCTTCATGCGCCAGGTCGCCCTGATCACGCTGCTGGCCTACGTGGGCAGCTATGTGCCGGCGACCCTTGCTACCATCGGCCCGATCGACCGCATCTTCACCCGCATCGGCGCCTCCGACGACCTGGCCAACGGTCGCTCCACCTTCATGGTCGAGATGACGGAATCGGCGGCGATCCTGAACGGCGCCACCGAGCATTCGCTGGTGCTGATGGACGAAGTGGGCCGCGGCACCTCGACCTTCGACGGCCTGGCCCTGGCCTGGGCGATCGCGCGCCACCTGATCGACAGCAGCCGCAGCTTCACGCTGTTCGCAACCCACTATTTCGAGCTGACCCAGCTGCCGGAAGCCCATCCGAGCGCGGCCAACGTGCACCTGTCGGCGGTCGAGCACAAGGACAGCATCGTGTTCCTGCACGCGGTGCAGGACGGCCCGGCTTCGCAGAGCTACGGCCTGCAGGTGGCGCAACTGGCCGGCGTGCCGCCCGCGGTGATCCGCGCCGCGCGCAAGCACCTGGCGCGGCTGGAATCGCAGGCGCTGGACGCCACGCCCCAGCTCGACCTGTTCGCCGCACCGCCCTGCGACGATGCCGATGCCGAACCGGCGCCCGCCACCGCGGCGCAAGCCACGGCAGCGGCGGCGCCGGCAGCCGAGGAGTCGCCCGCCCTGCTGCTGCTCGACACCATCGATCCGGATGCCCTGACCCCGCGCGAAGCGCTCGAGCGCCTGTACGAGCTCAAGCGCCTGGCCAGCGCATAATGCGCTTGACCGGTCCACGCGCGCGCCGGCGCATCGGCATCCTGCTGGCCGCCTTGCTGGTCTCGGCCGGCGCGCTGGCGGCCAAGGATACGAAAGGCGCGAAAGCCACGAAGGAAGCCGACGAGGCGCACACCTTCGCGGTGATCGGCCACAGCTTCGCCGACGGCTTCGAAGGACGCCTGAAGCAGGCCCTGGACCAGAGCGACGACCAGTCGAGCGCCTTCATGGTGGTCACCGGCATCAAGGGCGTGAAGGAAGCCTGCAGCGACAAGGTCTACCAGCAGCGGCGCGAGCTGATCGGCGATGCGCGCCGGCCCGCCATCGTGGTGCCGGCCGCCAGCGACTGGACCGAGTGCCGCAACAGCGCAGGCCGCTCGAATGCGATCGAGCGCCTGAACCGCATGCGCGAACTGTTCTACGGCGAGCCGAAATCGCTGGGCGCGCGCAAGCTGCCGCTCACGCGCCAGTCGATGAGCCCGCGTTTTCGCAGCTATGCGGAGAATGCCCACTGGTCGGTCGGCAAGGTGCTGTACGCCACCCTCAACCTCCCGGCCAACAACAATCACTACCTGACGGAAGCGGGCCGCAACAGCGAATACGAAGACCGGCTGGTGGCCAACCGCTTCTGGCTGAACCGCCTGTTCACCATCGCCCGGCGCGACAAGGCGGAGGCCATCGTGCTGTTCAGCGAAGGCGACCTGAAGGCGCTGTCGCAGCCGACCGGCCTGCGCGCCCTGCTGCGCCGCGCGGTGCCGGACAACGACGGCTTTGCCGAGACGCGCCGCCAGGTGCTGGCGCTGGCGCAGAAATTCCCGGGCAAGGTGCTGCTGGTCGACGGCGCGCCGCTGGCCAAGGGGGCGAAGCCGGCGATCGAATGGCGCGGCAACCTGGGCCATCTATCGGTCGGGCATGACGAAATCGACGTCGCGGTGGATCCGGGGGCCAGGACCCTGTTCAAGGTGAGCGAGCTGGAAGATACCGGCGCGAAGGCGAGGCCGGAAAAGCAGGACAAACAGGACGACGGGCGTCATCCCAAGGCGGTCAAGGAAGCAGGCAAGGACAGCGCCAAATAAGTGCTCAATCGAGCAGAAAAAAGTGCGCAAATGAGCACGGACCGCGCGTTGCGGTCCGTTGCCGGGCCGGGCCGATCAGTTCAGCGGCTGGCTGCGGAAGTGGTCGCCTTCCTCGCCGTCGTCCATGTCGTCGTCATGGCCGTGGTGGTGGCCGTGAGCGCCGTGCACGTGACCGTGGGCGATTTCTTCCGCCGTGGCGGCGCGCACGTCGATGACCGACAGGTCGAAGCGCAGGGCCATGCCGGCCAGCGGGTGATTACCGTCGAGCACGACCTTGTCGTCCGCGATTTCGGTGACGGTGAAGATGGTCGGTTCGTCTTCCCCGCCCTCGGCAACGCCTTCGAACTGCATGCCGACTTCGAGCGGCTCCGGCAGGCGCGAACGCTCTTCGACTTTCAGCAGGGTCGGGTCGTAGTCGCCGAAGGCGTCTTCCGGCTCGATCTGGATGGTCGACGAGTAGCCCACTTCCTTGCCGTCCAGTTCCTCTTCGATCTTCGGCAGCGTGTTCTCGTAGCCGCCGTGCAGGTACACCATCGGCTGGGCGCCATCTTCGATCAGGTTGTTCTGGGCGTCGGACAGCTTGTAGTTGACCGATACTACCGTGTTCTGGGCAATCTTCATTGCGCTTCCTTTCGTGGATAAGGCTCGGATTATAACCCCGCTAACGCGGAAGCCTCGCAAACCTGCCGCGCGTTGCACTGTCGGCCTGCGATGCTCGCCGAAGCCTTCCGAGCACTGGTTATAATGTCGCATGAAAAAATTACAGCTCCTCGGGAACATTACTCCCGCCCAGTTTCTTCGTGATTACTGGCACAAGAAGCCGCTGCTGATCCGTCAGGCCATCCCCGGTTTCAAACCCCTGCTCAAATTCGACAAGCTGGCCGAACTGGCCAAGCTCAACCACGTCGAATCACGCCTCGTCACCCAGACCGGCAAGCAATGGGACATGCAGCACGGCCCGCTCCAGGAACTGCCGCCGCGCAGCGAGCGCGAGTGGACCATGCTGGTCCAGGGCGTCAACCTGCACGATCCGAAAGCCGACGAACTCCTGCRCGAATTCCGCTTCGTGCCGGACGCGCGCCTGGACGACCTGATGGTCAGCTTCGCCACCGACGGCGGCGGTGTCGGTCCCCACTTCGATTCCTACGACGTGTTCCTGCTGCAGGCCCAGGGCCGGCGCCGCTGGCGCATCGGCGCCCAGCAGGACCTGAGCCTGGTCGAGGGCCTGCCGCTGAAGATCCTCGCCAACTTCGAACCGGAAGAAGAATTCGTGCTCGAGCCGGGCGACATGCTCTACCTGCCGCCGCACTACGCCCATGACGGCGTGGCCGAGGGCGAATGCATGACCTATTCGATCGGCTTCCGCTCCCCGTCCTTCCAGGAACTGGGCGAAGCCTTCCTGCAGTTCATGGCCGATTCGATCGACCTGCCGGGCCGCTACGCCGACCCGGAACTGCAACCGGCCAGGAATCCGGCCGAGATCCCGAAGGACATGCTGAGCAGCATCACCGAAGAACTGAACAAGGTGCGCTGGGACGAGGAAGACGTCACCATCTTCCTGGGCGAATACCTGTCCGAACCCAAGCACAATGTGTTCTTCACGCCGGTCGCCAAACCGCTGACCGTGGGCCGCTTCATGGAACAGGCCGCCAAGCGGGGGCTGAAGCTGTCGGCCAAGACCCTGATGCTCTACCGCGGCAAACACGTGTTCATCAACGGCGAATCGTTTGCCGTTGGCCGTGCGGACAAGGCCGTGCTCGACGTGCTGGCAAACCAGCGCGGCCTTGACGGCGCGATGCTGGACCAGGCCTCCGATGACGTGCTGGAAGCGCTCCACACCTGGTATTCGGACGGCTGGCTGGAACTGGGTTGAAGGCGTAGACTGAGCACGATGGACATCCTGCGCTTCGACACCCGTGCCGAGTTCCAGCGCCAGCTGCGCGCGGTGCTGGAGCGGGCGCAGGCCTCGCTCGACATGTTCGATCCGGATTTCTCGCTATTCCCGCTGGGCGATCCGGATGTCGACACTACCCTGCGCCGCTTCTTTCTGGGCGGCGGCCGGTTGCGCCTGGCGATGCATGACAGCGCGCACACCGAGCGCCACTTTCCGCGCTTCCTGCGCCTGCTGCGCGACCACGGCCACCGGATCGAATGCCGGCTCACCGGGCGCGGCATCCGCCAGCTCACGGATTCCTTCTGCATCGCGGACGGCGTGCACCTCGTGCGGCGCTTCCACAGCGACCATTTACGGGGCGAAGCGGCGTTTGATGCGCCACAAGAAAGTGAAATCCCGCGTGAGCGTTTTGCGGCAATCTGGGAAGAATCGCAGCCGGGTTTGCCCCCGTCCACGACCGGGCTGTGAGCCGGTTTTCCCTATGACACGCTAGCTGCACATTCGTGTTACAAGTTGATACAATATGAATGTTGTTGTTACCTCTAAACGTGCCATCCTGGCATGAGTTTTCTATTGCGATTCAGTAAATTTGGCTATAATATCGGGTTAGGAAGATTCCGTATCGAAATTCCTAACGAGCGATAATTACCGGTAATTATTCATCGCATTAGATGTACCTTACCTTTTGAATTTACTAAGGAAAAATCATGAAAAAATCTCTGCTGATCGTGTCCCTGCTGGCTGTTGCTCTGGCTGCTTGCAGCAAGAAAGAAGAAGCTCCTGCTGCTGCTCCGGCACCGGCTGCTGAAGCCACCGCTCCGGCTGCTGCTCCGGCCGCTCCGGCTGACGCCGCTGCAACCCCGGCCGCTCCGGCCGCTGCTGATGCTGCCGCTTCGGCTGCTTCGGCTGCTGCTTCGGCCGCTTCGGCTGCTGCTGACGCTGCTGCCGCTGCTGCCGCTCCGGCTGCTTCGAAGTAATTCTGAATTGCTTCAGAAAAAAACCGGCCTGCGGGCCGGTTTTTTTACGCCTGTACTAGCCGAACACCTCATTTCCGCGAATGCGGGAATGACGCTTTGGAGTCAACAATAAAAAAACCGGCCAAAGGCCGGTCTTTCTTTGGGCTCGAACCCGATTATTTCAGCTCATCCGCCAGCAGCTTCAGGATCTTGGCACCGGTTTCCGAGGTCTCCGGCTTGCCGTCGTTGCTCTGGACGGTGATGTCGGTGGTGGTCGCGTTCGGGACCGCCGAGACCAGCACGCGGTAGCGCTGGGCTTCCTTGTTCTTGTCTTCGCTGCCGAACAGCTTGCTGAAGAAGCCTTCCTTGCTTGCCTTGTCCGGATCGACATAGCGCACGAAGTAGATGCCCTGCACGCGGTCGCGGTCTTCGACGGTGAAGCCGACGCGGTCGAGTGCCAGGCCGACGCGGCGCCATGCGCGGTCGAAGCCTTCGTCGACGACGACCTTGCCGTTTTCCAGCTTGGCGTGCTGGGCTTCCGGCGCGGCGCTGGCGACGGCCTCGGTGGCCTGCTTGACTTCCGCCGGCTTGATCTGGCCGGTCAGCTGGGCCATCAGGCGGCCCAGGAATTCGGCTTCCAGGCCCGGATCGCTCGGACGCGAGGTCCAGGTCGTGCTTTCCTTCTGCGGACCAACCAGCACTTCCTCTGCACCGCGGTGGCTGATGTAGATCTCGGTCGAGCCGTCCGGACGGCGCTCCAGGCGGGTGCGGTACTTGTCGCGCTCGCCGGTCGAGTAGGCCGAATCGAAGACCTTGCCGATGGTGCGGCGAATGATGTCTTGCGGGATCTTGGCGCGGTTCTCGGCCCAGTTGGTCTCCATGATGCCGGTCTGGAGGTTCTCGGATTCCACCGTGAAACCGACGCTCGGCCAGAAGGCCTGGAGCTGCGGCCACAGCTGTTCCGGGGTCTCCTTGACCACCAGCCAGCGCTGGTTGCCGGCGCGCTCGATGCGCACGGCATCGGTCGAGACCGGACCCACGGCGCCGTTCACGGCTGCCGGGCCGGCGGCCGGGGTGCCGCGTGCCTGCTGGAAGCCGGAAGCGGTGGCGATGCCGCGGCCGTCAGGCACGGCGTAGCGGTTGTCCTTCTGGAGTTGGGTCAGATCGGGCGGGATGTCCAGCGGCGCGGCTTTCTTGGCCGAGCGGTAGTCCACTTTATCCGATTCGAACACGGTCGTGCAGGCGGCCAGGCTGAGCGCCACGGTGGCCAGGGCGACGGTGCGGGCTGCGTGGTGAGTCTTGAACTTGCGATTCATCATGTCGTTCTGAGTCTGAAGCTATCAAAGGACGCCGGAGTCGCGCAACGCGGCGCGTACGGTGTCGTGGTATTGCGCGG
Organism: Massilia sp. 05N420; assembly: GCF_056397205.1. Lineage (NCBI taxonomy): Bacteria > Pseudomonadati > Pseudomonadota > Betaproteobacteria > Burkholderiales > Oxalobacteraceae > Massilia > Massilia sp. 05N420. The sequence goes on along the minus strand of NZ_JBFTMX010000026.1, from coordinate 13,324 downwards.
ACAGCGGCGCCAGCGGCAAACGCAGGCCCGCCGGCATCTTGCCCATTTCAGCCAGCGCCCATTTGACCGGGACCGGATTCGGTTCTACGAACAGCTTGCTGTGCAGCGACAGCACGCGGTTATTGATTTCCACAGCACGGGCAACCTGCCCCGCCATCGCCGCCTCGCACAGCTCGTGCATGGCGCGCGGTGCGACGTTGGCCGTCACCGAGATATTGCCGGCGCCGCCCATCAGCATCAGCGCCATTGCGGTCGGATCGTCGCCCGAATACACGCCGAAAGGCTTGCCGCCGGCGAAGGAGCGATCGAGGTCGCGCAGCAGCTCGGCCCCGCGGCCGATGTTGCCGGTCGCATCCTTGATGCCGACGATGTTGTCGATCGGCGCCAGCCGCAGCACGGTCTCGTTGCTCATGTCCGCCACGGTACGGCCCGGCACGTTGTACAGGATCACCGGCAGGTCGACCGCTTCCGCGATCGCCTTGAAGTGCCGGTACATGCCTTCCTGGGTCGGACGGTTGTAGTACGGAACTACCTGCAGCGAGGCGTCGGCGCCGACGTCCCTGGCATGGCGGGTCAGTGCGATCGCTTCGGCGGTCGAGTTACCGCCCGAACCGGCGATCACCGGAATACGGCCAGCGACGTGCTCGACCGTCAGCCTGATCAGTTCGCAGTGCTCTTCCGGGCTGACGGTGGCGGATTCGCCGGTCGTGCCGACGATGACGATGCCGTCCGTACCCTCCGCAACATGCCAGTCGATCAGTTTGCGGAGGCTGTCTTTGTCCAGACTGCCGTCTTCAAACATCGGAGTGACGATTGCTACTATGCTGCCCTTAATCATAATCAGTGGACCGTGCCGTTAATAAATAAAAATTCGATTGTACTGGATAGCCCGCGGTTATGGTTCATTACACCTTAGATAAATGACCTCACTTATCGGACATTTACAGCTCAGTTACAAATTACCCGAAACCAAATTTGCCATGCCGGGATCGAAGGCCGCCCCCACCGCGCACAGGCGCTGTACGCGCGCAGGTTTCGGCGCATCGATGACGCCATCCTCGTAAGCCACCACGCGCAAGCCGCCGCGCGCGGCCAGTTCCAGCAGCTCAACCGGATTCAGCAGGAAGTCCGGGTTCGACGGCTTGCCGAAGATTTCGTTCCCGCGGGCGAAAGTTTCGTAGATCAGCACCCCATCCGGCGCCAGCGCCGCGGCGATATCGCCGAACAGCGGGCGGTGCAGGTAGTTGGTGACGACGAGTCCCGCCAGGCTGCCCGGCGCGATGGGCCAGACCGCGCCCGGCGCTTCCAGGTCGTGTTGCAAGGTCGCGATGCCCGGCCCTGCCGCGGCGGCCAGCGCCCCGGCATCGCGGTCGAGTGCGGTCACGGGATGGCCCAGGCCGGCAAACAGGCGTGTATGGCGGCCGCTGCCGCAGGCCAGGTCGAGCACCCGTCCGTTCGGCACCAGCGGCGCCCAGCGCGCCACCCATGGCGACACCTCGGACATACGCTCAGACATACGACAAGCCCATCGCTTCGCGCACGTCGCGCATGGTTTCCTGGGCCAGCTTGCGCGCCTTTTCGCAGCCGTCGGCGACGATGGCGCGCACCAGCGAAGGATCGTCCAGGTATTGCTGGGCGCGCTCGTGCATCGGCGCCTGCTCGGCCAGCACGGCTTCCACCACCGGCTGCTTGCACTCCAGGCAGCCGATGCCGGCGCTGGTGCAGCCCTTCATGACCCAGTCCCTGGTATCGCTGTCCGAATAAACCTCGTGCAGCTGCCACACCGGGCACTTGAGCGGATCGCCGGCGTCGCTGCGGCGCACACGCGCGGGGTCGGTCGGCATGGTGCGGATTTTCCTGGTGCTTGACGCCGGATTCTCGCGCAGCGAGATCGAATTGCCGTAGCTCTTGCTCATCTTGCGGCCGTCCAGGCCCGGCAGGCGGGAGGCCTCGGTCAGCTTGACCTGGGGCTCGACCAGGATGATCTTGTGGCTGCCTTCGAGGTAGCCGAACAGGCGTTCCCGGTCGATGTTCGACAGGCTGCCGGCATCGATCAGCATGGCCTGCGCCTGCTCCAGCGCGGCGGCATCGCCTTCCTGGCGGTAGGCGGTGCGCAGCTCGGTGTAGAGCCTGGCGCGCTTGCTGCCGAGCTTTTTCACGGCATCCAGCGCCTTCTGCTCGAAGCCCGGCTCCTTGCCGTACAGGTGATTGAAGCGCCGCGCAATCTCTCGCATCATCTCGATGTGCGGGACCTGGTCCTCGCCCACCGGCACCTGGGTCGCGCGGTAGATCAGCACGTCGGCCGCCTGCAGCAGCGGATAGCCGAGGAAGCCGTAGGTGGCAAGGTCGCGGTTGGCCAGGTTCTCGATCTGGTCCTTGTAGGTCGGCACGCGCTCCAGCCAGCCCAGCGGCGTGGCCATCGACAGCAGCAGGTGCAGCTCGGCGTGCTCGGGCACGCGCGACTGGATGAAGATGGTGGCCTGGGACGGATCGATGCCGGCGGCGAGCCAGTCGATCACCATGTCCCAGGTGCTCTTTTCGATGATGCTCGGGTCGTCGTAATGCGTGGTCAAGGCATGCCAGTCGGCTACGAAGAACAGGCAAGGCAGTTCGGACTGCATGCGGATCCAGTTCTTCAGGGCTCCATGGTAATGGCCGAGGTGCATGTGCCCCGTCGGGCGCATGCCGGAAACGACACGATCGGGAAACATGGGCTTAGCCGAGAACGAGATTCAGCGGATAGACGATCAGCTGCAGCAGCAGGTTCGCCACCGCCATGATCGGCACCACCCAGTATGCCAGCAGCTTCAGCAGCATCAGGCCCAGCAGGATGAAGAAGCCGTAGGGCTCGATCTTCGCGTATTTATAGGCCAGCTTGTTCGGCAGCAGGCTGAAGACGATGCGGCCGCCGTCCATCGGCGGGATCGGCAGCAGGTTGAAGGCCAGCAGCACCAGGTTGGTGAGGACACCTGCCTTGGCAACCCGGTTCGGGAATGGTTCGGAGACGCCGAAGTATTCGAGGAAAATCCCGAGCAGCAGCCACAGCAGCGCCATGGCGAAGTTGGCGGCGGTGCCGGCCAGCGCCACGAAGGCCATGTCGCGCTTCGGGTTGCGCAGGCGGCCGTAGTCGATCGGCAGCGGCTTGGCGTAGCCGAAGGCAAAGCCGGAGACCAGGTACAGCATGATCGGCAGGATCACGGTACCGAAAGGATCGATGTGCGCCAGCGGGTTGGTGGTGACGCGTCCGGCGGCGAACGGCGTCATGTCTCCGAAGTATTTTGCGGCATACGCCTGGGCGGCGTTGTGCATCGTGATCGCAAAAAGAACGGGCAGTGCATAGACTGCGAGGTTGCGTATGAGTTCATCCATAAAGGAGATTCTAACAGACGCCGCGACCGGGCCGGCCGTCAGGGCCGGCTAGAGGCCGAAGACCGCCGGATCGCCACGGCCTTCGCGCAGCAGCACAGGCTCGTCGCCGGTCAGGTCGACGATGGTGGTGGGCTCGAGGGTGCCGGCGCCGCCGTCGATGATGAGGTCGAGCTGCTTGCCGAGGCGCTCCCTCACCTCTTCCGGATCGGACAGCATGTGGTCGTCCCCGGGCAGCTGCAGGGTGGTGCCGATCAGCGGCTCGCCCTGCTCTTCCAGCAGGGCCAGCAGGATCGGGCTCTCGGGCACGCGGATGCCGATCGTCTTGCGCGAAGGATGCGACAGGCGGCGCGGCACTTCATGGGTGGCGTCCAGGATCAGCGTGTAGGGGCCGGGCGTGACCGCCTTCAGCAGGCGGTACTGGCGGTTGTCGACGCGCGCATAGGTCGAGATTTCGGACAGGTCGCGCACCAGCAGGGTCAGGTGGTGCTTCTCGTCGACGCCGCGGATGCGGCGCAGCTTCTCGACCGCGCCCTTGTCGTCGAGGCGGCAGACCAGGGCATAGGCCGAGTCGGTCGGGACGGCAACGATGCCGCCCGACTGGATGATCTGGGCGGCCTGGCGGATCAGGCGCGGCTGCGGGTTTTCCGGATGGATCTCGAAGAATTGGCTCATCGTGCAAACCCCGGCTGTTGCAGGGTTTGCAGGGCCGCGATCCGCTCTTCCATCGGCGGGTGGGTGGCGAACAGGGCGCCCCAGCCACTGCCGCCGCCGGCAATGCCGGAGGCCGCCATCGACTGCGGCAGGCCGCCGGCGTGGATGCCGCCCAGGCGCATCAGCGCATGCTGCATCGGCAGCGGGCTGTTCAGCAGACGGGCCGAGCCGGCGTCCGCGCGGAACTCGCGCTGGCGCGAGAACCAGGCCACGATGATGGACGCAACCAGGCCGAACACGATCTGGCACACGAACACGGTAATGGCATAGCCGATGCCGGGACCGCGGTCGCTGTCGCCCCGGCGCAGCATGCTGTCGACGAAGAAGCCGACCACCCGCGCCAGGAACACGACGAAGGTGTTGACCACGCCCTGGATCAGGGTCAGCGTGACCATGTCGCCATTCGCCACGTGGGCGATCTCGTGGCCGAGCACGGCCTCGATCTCTTCATGGTTCATGCTGGCCAGCAGGCCGGTGGACACCGCCACCAGCGAGGAGTTCTTGAAGGCGCCGGTGGCGAAGGCGTTCGGCTCGCCGTCGTACACGGCCACTTCCGGCATCGCGATGCCGGCGCGCTCGGCCAGCGAACGCACGGTATTCAGCAGCCAGGCCTCGGTGCCGTTGCCCGGCTGTTCGATCACGCGCGCGCCGGTGCTCCACTTGGCCATCGGCTTGCTCATCAGGAGCGAGATGATCGAACCCGTGAAGCCGACCACCAGCGAGAATACCGCCAGGGCGCCGATGTTGAGACCGCCCGGCCCCACCGTGCGCCCGACGCCGAGGACGTTGAGCACGATGGTCAGCACGAGCACCACCGCAAGATTGGTGGCCAGGAACAGGATGACTCTTTTCATGAGATGAAGCCTCCTCTCAGAACCAGTCGTGCCAYACCGGGGTCAGGCCCGCCGGCAGCGGCGCCAGCTTGTCGAATTCGACCCTCGCCTCGCCCGGCGCATGGAAATCGGTGCCGCGCGACGCCAGGAAGCCGTAGCGGCGCGCGGTCTCCGCATAGGTCTCGTACTGGTCCGGCGTGTGGCTGCCGGTGACGACTTCGATGGCATTGCCGCCCAGCTGCTTGAACTCGTCGAACAGCGCGCCCTCGGCCACCGGCGTGAAACGGTAGCGGCCCGGGTGGGCGATCACGGGAACGCCGCCGGCCTTGCGGATCCAGCCGACCGCCTCGGCCAGGCCGGCCCAGCGGTGCGGCACATAGCCGGGCTTGCCTTCGGTCAGGTATTTGCGGAACACCTCGGCGGTGCTGCCGCAGGCGCCGATCTCGACCAGGTAGCGCGCGAAATGGGTGCGCGACAGCAGGTCGGGATTGCCGACGTACTTGAGCGCGCCCTCGTAGGCATTCGGAATGCCGGCGCGGTCGAGCTGGGTAGCGATCTCGCGGCCGCGCGCATCGCGCCCATGGCGGGTTGCCGCCAGGCCCTGCACCAGCGCGGGCTCGTCCTCGTTCACCTGCAGGCCGACCACGTGCACGGTTTCGCCGCCCCAGGTGACGGAAATCTCGACACCGGGCACGAAGCGCATGCCGAGCTCGCCGGCAGCCTGGCGCGCCGCCTTGATGCCGCCGACCTCGTCGTGGTCGGTCAGCGCCCAGGCGTCGACCCCGCCCTTGCGGGCGTAGGCCGCGACGGCGGCTGGCGCGAGTACGCCGTCGGAGACATTGGAATGGCAGTGGAGATCGACTTTCAGCATGCCTTCATTGTACCTGCATCGGGCGGTCACGATGCGTTACGCGTGGGCACGCCGTGCCCACGCCTTACCTCATACCGCCAGGAACTCTTCGATCATCCGCGCCAGCATTTCCGGCTGGTCATGATGCAGCATGTGGCCCGCATCCGGCATCATGCGCGGCGTCACCTTCGCCAGGTGGCCCATGCGGCGCTCGACTTCGCTGCGCGCCTCCTCCTTCGGTCCCATCCACAGCCACATATTCGTGTGCTCGGCCTCGACCCACAGCACCGGCGCCGTGACGCGGCGCCAGCAGGCCAGCACCTCCTCGATGCGGTACAGCAGCGGGCCGCGCATCTTGTGGGCCGGGTCGCCCAGGATCTCCCATTGGCCGTCGGCGTTCTGCGCTGCCCAGTGCGGCGCCAGGAAGGCGGCACGCTCCGCCGGCAGGCGCGGATTGGTCTTCCGCAGGCGCGACGCCACCTCCTCGAGGCTGGCGTAGGGACGCATGGCCGGCGGCGATTTGAGTTCGTCCAGCCAGGCGGCGTAGCGGCCCGGCGCCGATTCCGGGCGGGTCGCCGCCAGGCCGAAGCCTTCCAGGTTGATCAGGCGCGCCACGCGCTCCGGCCGGATGCCCGCGTACACGCTGACGATGTTGCCACCCATGCTGTGCCCCAGCAGCTTGACCGCCTCGCCCGGCGCGTAATGGTCGAGGATGGCGTCGAGATCCGCAAAGTAATCCGGGAACCAGTAGGTGTCCGTGCCCGGACGCTCGGTCAGGCCGAAGCCGCGCCAGTCGTGGGCGATGACGTGCCAGTCGCCCTGCAGGGCGTCGACCACGAACTGGAAGGAAGCCGACATGTCCATCCAGCCGTGGGCCATGAAGAGCTTGGGTGCGCCCTCCCGTCCCCAGTGCCGGACGTGGGTGCGCAGACCGCGGATGGTGAGGAATTCGGAACGGGAAGGAGTCATGACGAGCCTGCTTGAATGGTGGAAAATAGAACGACCGTTCAGATTATATGCCGGAAGCTTGATTTGCCGCTCACCGTCCCCATCTCTGCCCCTTGCCGGACGACAGCTGGCACGAGGGCGTAAAATAGCGGTATTACAACCCCTTTACTCTTCTGCGAGCACATCCATGGCAATCTACCAGCTGGGCGAGCATGCGCCCGAGATCGACGCTTCGAGCTATGTCGCCGATTCGGCCAACCTGATCGGCAAGGTGACGATCGAAGCGAAAGCCTCGGTCTGGGACGGCGTGACGATCCGCGGCGACAACGAGCGCATCACGGTCGGCGAGAACAGCAATGTACAGGAAGGCACGGTGATGCATACCGACATGGGCTATCCGCTCACGCTCGGCAAGAACGTCACCGTAGGCCACCAGGCCATGCTGCACGGCTGCACCGTCGGCGACGGCTCGTTGATCGGCATCCAGGCGGTCATCCTGAATGGCGCCAGGATCGGCAAGGCTTGCCTAGTCGGTGCGGGCGCCCTGGTCACCGAAGGGAAGGAATTCCCGGACCACTCGCTGATCCTCGGGACCCCGGCCAAGGTAGTGCGTACCCTCACGGAAGAAGACCTGCTCCGCCTGCAAGGCAATGCCGCCAGCTATGTCGAACGCGGCCAGCGCTTCAAGGCGGAGCTCAAGAAAATCGGATAAAGAATGACGACTGATACCAGCAAGGACATCCTGCAAAAATTCATCTTCGACAACGCCGCCGTGCGCGGCGAGCTGGTCGAGGTTTCCAAGGCCTGGGCCGAGATCCAGTCGCGCCACACCTACCCTAAGGCAGTGAAGAGTCTGCTGGGCGAGATGGTCGCAGCCAGCGCGCTGCTGTCGGCCAACCTGAAGTTCAACGGTTCGATCGTGATGCAGATCTTCGGCGACGGCCCGGTCAAGCTGCTGGTGGTCGAGTGCGACGCCGAGCTGCACCTGCGCGCCACCGCCAAGCTGAGCCCGGGCGCCGTGGTACCGGACACGGCTTCGGTCACCGAGCTGCTGAACGTGGGCGGCCAGGGCCGCTTCGTGATCACCCTCGATCCGAAGGACAAGGTGCCGGGCCAGCAGCCCTACCAGGGCGTGGTGCCGCTGCACGGCGAGGACATCGCCACCGTGATCGAGAACTACATGCTGCGCTCGGAACAGATGGACACCAAGCTGTGGCTGGCGGCCGACGACAAGGTCGCACGCGGCCTGCTGCTGCAGAAGCTGCCGCGCAACAGCGAGGTCGAAGGACAGGTGGCCCAGGCGACCGAGGAAGAAGACATCGAGACCTGGAACCGCGCGCTGGCCCTGGGCGGCACCCTGAAGCAGGAGGAGCTGCTGAGCGTGGACGTGGAAACTCTCTTGAAGCGCCTGTTCTGGGAAGAGACGATCCGCGTGTTCGATCCGCTGCACCCGGAATTCCACTGCAGCTGCTCGCGCGAAAAGGTCGGCAATATGCTGAAGATGCTGGGCAAGGAAGAAGTCGATTCGGCCCTGCACGACCTCGGCCAGCTCGCCATCAACTGCGACTTCTGCGGCAAGCACTACGAGTTCGATGCGGTCGACTGCGCCCAGCTGTTCGCAGCCGACCTGACTGCCGACGCGATCGCGCCGGCCTCCGATGTGAAGCACTAAAAGGTCCGCATGCGCGACACGCCCCGCTCCGCCTTCCCGCATTTTTGCGAGATCGCTACCCGCTGGATGGACAACGACGTCTACGGCCACGTCAACAACGTCCATTACTACAGCTACTTCGATACGGCGGTGAACCGCTTCCTGATCGAACGGGGCGTGCTCGACATCCGTGGCGGCAAGACGGTCGGTTTCGTGGTCGAGACCGGCTGTTCCTATTTCCGCTCGATCGCCTTCCCGGACACCGTCCACGTGGGCGTGCGCGTGGCCAGGCTGGGCAACTCCAGCGTGCGCTACGAGATCGGCCTGTACCGCAACGACGACGAGCTGCCGGCGGCGGCCGGGCATTTCGTGCATGTTTATGTGGATCGGGAGAGCAACCGGCCGGTGCCGATTCCGGAAGAAACCAGGGCACTGCTCGGCACGCTTTCCTAGGGCGGGCTCTGCGAGCCCACGCGAACGCATGCATATCCATTTGTTGTTGCATTGACACATACATAATCCCCATACTTGGCAGCAATCCATCACCAAGGAGCTGCCATGCCGTCCCTACGCCACCTCATCCTGCCCGCCCTGCTCGCGGGCCTGTCCCTGTCTTCCCAGGCCGCCGTCCACCAGGTCGACGTCGGCACGCCGCTGCCGCGCTTCGACCTGCTCAAGCCCGGCACCCACCACTATCTCCGCTACGTCAGGACGCTGGACGGCGCCAACACGCCGGTGGACATCTGGGCGCGCGAAGTGCGTTTCGATGAGCGCGACGGCAAGCGGCAACTGCACATCGTGCAGCGCTGGGATGGCGCGGCCGCTGCACCGGCCTCGCCAGGCTATGTCAGGAAGCTCGACTCCTGGTTCGACACCGCCACCTTCCGTCCGCTGAGCCACGTGCGCGTCACCGAGAAGGAGGGCAAGAAGGTGGTCGAAGGCTTCCTGTTCGCGCCGGACCGCGTGAGCGGCATGCAGGACCTGGCCGAGAACACGCAAAAGGCGCTGTCGGTCGCATCGGGCGAGCCGACCTTCAACTTCGAGACCGACATCGAATTCCTGCAGGCGCTGCCGCTGGCCGAAGGCTATGAAGCCAGCATCAACTTCTACCATCCGGGCGGGCCGGCGCCGAAACGCTACAACTTCAAGGTGGCGGGCTCCGAGCGCATCGCCGGACCGGGCGGCCCGATCGACTGTTGGGTGGTGACGACCGATTACGGCACGCCCGGCGCCGATGCGAAGTTCTGGTTCGCCAAGGGCAGCCAGGTGATGGTGCGCCAGGAAAGCGCGCCGCGCGACGGCAAGGTGATGGTCAAGGCCCTGATCGACTAAGAAAGCGCTGTGTCGGAATTCCCTGAATCAAGAACGTGATTCCGGACAAGTTGAGCAACATCAATTGGTTTGAATCAACAATGCGGTCCAATGGGCGGCCAGTGTACGAACCCGTGCACACCGTGCCGGGACAATGTCGCTTTTTTACAAAGGCGGCATTGGCCCGGTCAGTCGAATCCGTCGTTTTGGAGATCAGGATGAACAAGGCAGCACTCAAGGACACTTCGCATATTTTGCTCTCGCAGACACCGTACGGCGCCGCCCCGCTGCCGCGCAAGGTCGTCGCCCGCTACCCGATCGCGACCATCGGCTCGCGCACCAGCCGCGGCGGCGAGGTGGTACTGGCATCGAACGACCAGGTCGCCGACGATTACCGCATCGCCTGCGTCGGCGACCGCGTACGCTACCCGGACGGCAGCGAAAGCGTGATCACCTCGGGCGCCGGCCACGCATCGACCTTCGCCAACCGCCCGATCGCCCTGGTCGGCAGCCATGTCGCCAACGGCGACCGCATCGTCACCCGCGCCCAGAGCATCGGCGAGATCGTCGTCCTGGAAGGTGAGCCGGTGCCCGGCCTGCTCGAACCCGGCTACGTGCCGCCGCTGGCGGGCAGCGCCGCCTGAGCATCCGGCGCCCGGGCTGCCGTCGCCGGAGCGGCGTCGGCGGCTCAGGCCGGATTCGCCTTTCTGCTGATCTCGGCAAAGGTGACGATGTCGAGTGCGCCGGAAAACTCGATCACGTCGCCGCCCTTCACGCGCTCCGGATCGATCCTGAGGACCTTGCAGTTGCCGATGGTGGCGTCGGCCACCGATTTGCCGTCGATGAGGATGTCGCCGCCGGCGTCGAGGAAGCAGGCTTTAATGGCGTCGTGCTTGTCGCGCTTGAGGTGACGCAGGCGCTGGTTGAAGTAGGAAATCTTCCCCAGCAGCGTATCGATCTGCTGCGAGGCCTTGCCGAGGTCGGCGTAGCGGATGCGCTGGCCGGCGCCGACGCGCAGCGAAAAATACAGGTACAGGGGCTTGGTGGTCGGCTCCCTGAACAGGATGCTTCCCTCCTCCGTATATGCGGCCTCCAGGTCGGGCGGCACGAAATAGCCGCCGCGGCGCACCGGCACCGTCACGTCCACCGAGCGGCTGACGATGGCCACGCCCCACTTCTTGGGCAGGTAGGCGTCCTGTTCGACGTCGGACATCGACGGATAGCGCGCCCGCACCAGCACATCGACCAGCCGCGGCTCCGGCGGCTGGTAGGACTGCAGCAACCGGAAGCTGTCGATGAAGGGACGGTAGGGCAGCTCGCCGAATTTCCTCGATTCCTTGATCGTGACCGTGAACGCGGGCTTGGCCTCGGCCTCGGGCGCGGGCGCTTGCGGGGATGGCTCATGCTCCTGGGCCGCGCCATGGGCGGCGCCCAGGCAGGCCAGGATGCCGCACACGAGACGGGGAAGTGTCCAGACGGGGACGAAATGCAAAAGGTCTCCTAAGCAATTGGCTTAAAGGAAACTATTGTATTTTAGAATGATTTAAACGTCACTTATTGGCGGCTTAAAAGCGGGCGGCTTAAAAGCCAGCTCTGTCACGGCATGTGCAGGTCGATCACCTTCATGATCGCCAGCGTGGTGTCGAGGCTCATCTCGCCTGCGCGCATGGCGTCCGCGAGCTGGGCGCGCGGCAGGCTGGCGGCGGCTGCAAGCAGCGGCAGGCCGTCGGAGTCGGCCACCTTGGCCAGCGCCGCGCTCATGGCGTCGGCATCCCCGCTTTCGAAGGCGGCGGCCAGGCAGGCGGCGACGGCTTCCAGTGTGTTCAGGGTGTCGGACATGGGTTCAGTCGTCGGGCGGCTTTTGCGGTTTGGCGCCCTTGGCGCCCTTGGGTTCGCGCGGCGGCGGCGGCGGGGTCATCATGACCGCCGGCTTCTCGTCCTTGCGCAGCACCTGCACGAAGATCTCGTTCTGCTTGATCATGCCGAGTTCGTAGCGGGCACGCTCTTCGACGGCTTCGGTGCCGTCCTTCAGGTCGCGTACTTCGGACTCGAGCTTGGCGTTGCGCGCCTTCAGCTGGTCGGTGCGGGCGCGGCTGGCGGCGAGCGTGCGTTCCAGCTCGCCGACGTCGAGCCAGCCCCCTTTCCCCAGCCAGAGCGGGTACTGAATCAGCAGCAGCAAAGCGGCAAGGGCAAGGGTAATAATGCGCATGGTGAGGATGATGTAAAAATTCGGAAGACAATCCGGCCGGCCTTTGGCCGTGCGGAATGGCTCCCGAATCTTCGGCTACTGCATGACCCGATTACTTCAGGTTGTAGAACGCGTCGCGGCCCGGGTAGCTGGCGATGTCGCCCAGGTCTTCCTCGATGCGCAGCAGCTGGTTGTACTTGGCCATGCGGTCCGAACGCGACATCGAGCCGGTCTTGATCTGCAGGGCGTTCAGGCCAACCGCGATGTCGGCGATGGTCGAGTCTTCGGTCTCGCCCGAACGGTGCGAGATCACGGCGGTGTAGCCGGCGCGCTTGGCCATCTCGATGGCGGCGAAGGTCTCGGTCAGGGTGCCGATCTGGTTGATCTTGATGAGGATCGAATTGGCGATGCCCTTCTGGATGCCCTCTTTCAGGATCTTGGTGTTGGTGACGTACAGGTCGTCGCCCACCAGCTGCACCTGCTTGCCCAGGCGGTCGGTCAGGATCTTCCAGCCGTCCCAGTCGCCTTCGGCCATCGCGTCCTCGATCGAGATGATCGGGTACTTGTCGCACCAGGTGGCCAGCATGTTGGTGAAGTCGGTTGCCGACAGCTGCAGGCCGCCTTCGCCTTCCAGCACGTACTTGCCGTCCTTGTAGAACTCGCTGGCGGCGCAGTCCAGGCCGATCGCGATCTGGGTGCCGGCTTCGTAGCCGGCCTGCTCGATCGCCTGCATGATCAGCTTGATCGCTTCTTCATGGTTGGCAACCGACGGAGCGAAGCCGCCTTCGTCGCCGACGGCGGTGTTCAGGCCCTTCGAGTGCAGGATCTTCTTCAGGGTGTGGAACACCTCGGCGCCGTAGCGGACCGCTTCCTTGAAGGACGGGGCGCCGACCGGGATGATCATGAATTCCTGGATGTCCAGGTTGTTGTCGGCGTGGGCGCCGCCGTTGATGACGTTCATCATCGGCACCGGCATCTGCATCGCGCCCGAACCGCCGAAGTAGCGGTACAGCGGCAGGCCGGCTTCTTCGGCGGCTGCCTTGGCCACGGCCATGGAGACGGCCAGCATCGCGTTCGCGCCCAGGCGGCTCTTGTTCTCGGTGCCGTCCAGGTCGATCAGGGTGCGGTCCAGGAATGCCTGTTCGTTGGCGTCCAGGCCCATGATGGCTTCGCTGATCTCGGTGTTGATGTTCTCGCAGGCCTGCAGCACGCCCTTGCCGAAGTAACGCTTCGGATCGCCGTCRCGCAGCTCGATSGCTTCGCGCGAACCGGTCGATGCGCCCGASGGCACGGCSGCGCGGCCCATSRYGCCMGATTCSAGCAGMACRTCGCACTCGACGGTSGGATTGCCGCGCGAGTCGATGATTTCGCGGCCGATGATATCAACGATAGCACTCATGGTTCTTTGGTCTCCAAAAAGTAAGAAATCGGTAACGAGGCACGTAGCCGCAGGTGCCTCATCG
>NZ_JBFTMX010000025.1:0-127577 GCF_056397205.1 Massilia sp. 05N420 | reverse complement strand
CGCCCTGCAGGCGCAGCAGGAAGGGCCGCACGAACAGCAGGAAGGTCACGAAGCTCGACACCGGATTGCCGGGCAGGCCGAGGAAGTAGGCAGCGCCAGTGGCGCTGCTGACGCCGGACCCTTTGCGTCCGTCGCCCCGGTTGACTTCACCGAAAGCCAGCGGCTTGCCCGGCTTCACGGCGATCTGCCACATGTTCAGCCGCCCTTCCGCTTCGACCGCCGGCTTGATATGGTCTTCCTCGCCCACCGAGACGCCGCCCGAGGTGATGATCAGGTCGTGCTGCCTGGCCGCCGCGCGCAGGGTGTCGCGGGTAGCCTGCAGCGAATCCGGAACGATGCCGTAGTCGGTGAATTCACAGCCGAAGTTCTCCAGCAGGCCGCGCAGGGTAAAGCGGTTCGAGTTGTAGATCGCGCCAGGCTTCAAGGGCTCGCCAGGCATCGCCAGCTCGTCGCCAGTAAAGAATACGGCCACGCGCAGGCGGCGCCGCACCGGCAGCTCGGCCAGGCCGACGGACGCGGCCAGCCCCAGTTCCTGGCTGCGCAGGCGGGTGCCGGCCGGCAGGATGACGGCGCCGGCGCGCACGTCCTCGCCCTGGCGGCGGATCCACTCGCCGGACTGCGGCGTGTGCCTGACGGTGACGGTGTCGCCATCCAGCTCGCACTGCTCCTGCATGACGACGGCGTCAGCGCCTTCGGGAATCAAGGCGCCGGTGAAGATGCGCGCCGCGGTGCCGGGTTCCAGGAAGCTGCCGACCTGGCCGGCCGGGATGCGCTGCGCCACCTTCAGTTTTGCGGCACCGCCGGCGCAGTCGGCCGCGCGCACCGCGTAGCCGTCCATCTGGGTATTGTCGGCGCCCGGCACGTCGAGCTTCGAGGCCTGGTCTTCGGCCAGTACGCGGCCGTTGGCTTCCAGGGTCGGCACCAGCTCGACCTCGGACACCGGCCGCGCGGCGGCCAGCAGGAAGTCGAGGGCTTCCCGCACGGGCATCAGCGGCTTGCGCGCCGGCGCGGCGACTGCGCTCATTGCGCGGTCCTCTCCGCGATATACGCCTTCATCTGCACGACGTCCGGCTTCATGACCACGAAGCGCTGCGGCAGCGCCTCGATGTTCTCGAAGCCGGCCGGGCGCTCGGCGTCCGCGCCCAGGGCTTCGAGGATGGTCTCATTGAACTTGGCCGCCAGCGCGGTCTCCAGCACGATCATCGGCACGCCGGGCGCGAGGTGCTCGCGCGCGACCTTGATGCCGTCGRCCGTGTGGGTGTCGATGGTGATGCCGTAGTCGTCGAAGACTTCGCGGATGGTGTTCAGGCGATCTTCATGCCTCGAGCAGCCCGAGACGAAGCCATATTCCGCCACGCGCTTGAACTCGTCGCCGTCGCTGCCTGGCGCGCCCGACAGGTCGAAGCCGCCGTGGGTCTCGACTTTCCTGAACAACGCGTGCGTGCGCCCGGCGTCGCGGCCTACCAGTTCGTAGACGAAGCGCTCGAAGTTCGAAGCCTTCGAGATGTCCATCGACGGGCTGCTGGTATGGAAGGTCTCGGCCGGCTTGCGCACGCGGTAGACGCCGGTGCGGAAGAACTCGTCCAGCACATTGTTCTCGTTGGTCGCCACCACCAGCTTGTCGATCGGCAGGCCCATCATGCGGGCGATGTGGCCGGCGCAGATATTGCCGAAGTTCCCCGAGGGGACGGTGAACGAGACTTTCTGCTCGTTCGAAGTGGTCGCCTTCAGGTAGCCGCGGAAGTAGTAGACCACCTGGGCCACCACGCGCGCCCAGTTGATCGAGTTGACGGTGCCGATCTTGTGGCGGGCCTTGAATTCGAGGTCGTTCGACACCGCCTTGACCAGGTCCTGGCAATCGTCGAACACACCCTCGACGGCGATGTTGAAGATGTTCGGGTCCTGCAGGCTGAACATCTGCGCGGTCTGGAAGGCGCTCATCTTCGCGTGCGGCGACAGCATGAAGACGCGGATGCCGCGCTTGCCGCGCATCGCATATTCGGCCGCGCTGCCGGTGTCGCCGGAGGTGGCGCCAAAAATGTTCAGCTCATCCTCATTCTTGGCCAGCGCATACTCGAACAGGTTGCCGAGCAGCTGCATGGCCATGTCCTTGAAGGCCAGGGTCGGGCCGTTCGACAGGCCCTGCAGGATCAGTTTGCCCTTGACGCCCTCTTCGAGCACGCGCAGGGGCGTGATTTCGGCGGCCGACTCGTCGGCGCGCGCATTGCGGTAGACCTCGGCCGTATAGGTTTTCGCGGTCAGGGCCTTCAGGTCGGCTTCCGGGATGTCGGTGGCGAATTTGCGGAGGATCTCGTAGGCCAGGTCGGCGTAGGCCAGCTGCCGCCAGGCGTYGAGCTCGGCGCCGGTGACCTGCGGGTAGTCGGCCGGCAGATACAGCCCGCCGTCCGGCGCGAGGCCGCCCAGCAGGATGTCGGAGAAACCTTGGGGATTGCGTGCTGCGGACGCGCTGGTCGCGCGGGTGGAGACATAGTGCATACGGTAAGGAGGATCGAAGTTGGCGGGCGTTGACTATTTATTATAGTGCGCCTGCAGCAAACTTGTCTTTTTACCGAATATTGTTCAGATTGCGGCGCCTGGGCCGGTCATCCCAGCCACCGGCCGGGATGAGCCCAGGCACAAACTCAGCAAGCCGCGTGGTTGACGGTCACCACGTGCACCGCCAGGCCGCCAAGCGAAGTCTCCTTGTACTTGGCCTGCATGTCGTAGCCGGTCTGGCGCATGGTATCGATCACGTTGTCGAGACTGACGAAGTGAGTACCGTCGCCCTTCATGGCCAGCGAGGCCGCGGTGATCGCCTTGATCGCGCCCATGCCGTTGCGCTCGATGCAGGGAATCTGCACCAGGCCGCCGATCGGGTCGCAGGTCATGCCGAGGTGGTGTTCGATGCCGATCTCCGCCGCGTTCTCGATGCGCTCGTTGGAGCCGCCGAGTGCAGCCACCAGGCCGGCCGCCGCCATCGCGCAGGCCACGCCGACCTCGCCCTGGCAGCCGATCTCGGCGCCCGAGATCGAGGCGTTCTTCTTGCACAGCATGCCGATCGCCGCCGAGGTCAGGAGGAAGTCGCGGATGCCCTTTACCGGATCACTCGGACGGCAGTCTTCGGCGTAGTAGCGCAGCACCGCCGGGATGATGCCGGCCGCGCCGTTCGTCGGCGCCGTCACGACCCGGCCGCCGGCCGCGTTCTCTTCATTGACCGCCATCGCGTACAGGGTCACCTGGTGGGTCGCGTCGTGCGGCAGTTCGTTGCGGCGGTTGCCGGCATCGCAGTGCGCCTGCTTCCACAGCTTGGCGGCGCGGCGCTTGACGTTCAGGCCGCCCGGCAGCTGGCCTTCGGTCACCAGGCCGTGGGCGATACAGTCGCGCATCACGTCCCAGATGCGGTCCAGGCCGGCGTCCAGCTCGGCCGCGCTCATGCGCGACAGCTCGTTCGTTCGCAGCATGGCGGGAATGGAGAGGCCGTCGCGCCTGCCGTGTTCGAGCAGCTCGCGCATGGTGCCGAAGGGATAAGGCACGGGCGCCCCTTCGGTCTCCTTGGCTGGCGCCTGGGTCTCGCCGGCAGCCGTGATGAAGCCGCCGCCGATCGAATAGAAGATCCGTTCGATGACGCTGCCGTCGCTCAACTGGAGCACGAAGCGCATGCCGTTCGGATGCTCGGGCAGGGTCGACTGCTTGTGCCAGACCAGGTTGGTCTTGCTGGAGAACGGCACTTCCCTGGTACCCAGCAGCTWGAGCACGCCATCGAGTTCGGCCTCGGCCAGCTTGTCCTCGACGCTGTCCGGATCGATGCCCTGCGGCGTCTCGCCCATCAGGCCCAGGATCACGGCCTTGTCGGTGGCGTGGCCGACGCCGGTCAGGGCCAGCGAGCCATACAGGTGGGCTTCGACGCCGACCGCCTGGCTCAGGTCCCCGCACTCCAGCAGGAAGCGCCGCGCGGCGACCATCGGGCCGACCGTGTGCGAGCTGGAGGGGCCGATGCCGATCTTGAATAAGTCAAATACGCTCATGTCCATGAGCTGTCTCCTGAAAAGCTTCTTTATTATCTTTGGGTCCGGAAGAACAGGACAAGGGCCTGCGCCTCGTAGACGTCAACACTCAGGCAGTCTGTCCGACATCCACATTTTCGAGCATGTCGGCAACCATCTCCTCGACACCGATACTGGCCTTCCAGCCCCAGTCAGCAGTCGCGCGGGCATCGTCCAGGCTCTTCGGCCACGAATCGGCAATCTGCTGGCGGCTGTCCGGCTTGTAGGCGATCCGGAAGTCCGGCAGCTTGCGCTGGATGCTGGCTGCCAGCTCGCGCGGGTTGAAGGACACGCCGGCCACATTGTACGAGGAGCGGATGACCACTTTTCCGGCCGGGGCTTCCATCAGCTCGATGGTAGCGCGGATCGCGTCCGGCATGTAGATCATCGGCAGCGTGGTTTCCGGGCCCAGGAAGCACTCGTAGGTCTCGCCCTTGAGCGCCGAGTGGAAGATGGCGATCGCGTAGTCGGTGGTGCCGCCGCCCGGAGGCGACTTGAAGCTGATGATGCCCGGGTAGCGGATGCTGCGCACGTCGACGCCGTACTTGGCGTGGTAGTACTCGCACAGGCGCTCGCCGGCCAGCTTGCTGATGCCGTAGATCGAGGTCGGATCCATCACCGTGTACTGCGGCGTGTTCTCGGCCGGCGTGTTCGGGCCGAAGGCGGCGATCGACGAAGGCCAGAACACTTTCAGCGGCTTGCCGGCTTCCACGCGCTCGCGGGCGATCTCGAGGATGTTCAGCAGGCCGTCCATGTTCAGCGACCAGGCTTTCAGCGGGGCCTTCTCGCCGGTCGCGGACAGCAGCGCGGCCAGCTGGTAGACCTGGGTGACGCCCTCATCAAGGATGAGGCGGGACACGGCATCGCGGTCCATCACGTCGAGGCGGGTGTAGCGCTGCGCGCCGTACACATTGGTTTCGCTGATGTCCGAAGCGATGACGTTTTGCGCGCCATGCTTTTCCGCCAGCGCGGACACGAGTTCACTGCCGATCTGGCCATTGGCGCCGATGATGAGGATGCGTTCCATTCTTTACCTACCTGTTCTCAGTTGCTTTTAATGATGCCCAGCTCGCGGCCGGCTTGTTCGAAGGCTTTCAGCACGGTGTCGAGCTGTTCGCGGGTATGCGCCGCCGACAGCTGCACGCGGACGCGCGCCTGGCCCATCGGCACCACCGGGTAGAAGAAGCCCGACAGCAGCACGCCCAGTTCGAACATGCGGGCCGCGAATTTCTGCGCCACCGGGGCGTCGAACAGCATCACCGGCACCACCGGGTGGGTGCCCGGCTTGATGGTGAAACCGATGCGCTCGATCTCGCGGCGGAAATAGGCCGTGTTCTCGTGCAGGCGGTCGCGCAGCTCCGTGCTCTTGCCGATGCGGTCCAGCACGGCGATCGACGCACCGGCGATCATCGGCGCCAGCGTGTTCGAGAACAGGTAGGGGCGCGACTTCTGGCGCAGGGTCTCGATGACTTCCTTGCGGCCCGAAGTGAAGCCGCCCATCGCGCCGCCCAGGGCCTTGCCAAGGGTACCGGTGATGATGTCGATCTTGCCCATCACGTTGAAATGCTCGTGGGTGCCGCGCCCTGTCTTGCCCATGAAGCCGGAAGCGTGCGACTCGTCGATCATGGTCAGGGCGCCGTATTTCTCGGCCAGCTCGACGATCCTGTCCAGCTGGGCGATGGTGCCGTCCATCGAGAAGGCGCCGTCGGTGACGATGATCTTGTGGCGCTTGCCGGCGTCACGGGCGGCGATCAGCTGCTTCTCCAGGTCGGCCATGTCGTTGTTGGCGTAGCGGTAGCGCGCGGCCTTGCACAGTCGGATGCCGTCGATGATCGAGGCGTGGTTCAGCGCGTCCGAGATGATCGCGTCGTTCTCGTCGAACAGCGGCTCGAACACGCCGCCGTTGGCGTCGAAGGCCGCCGCGTACAGGATGGTGTCTTCGGTACCGAGGAATTCCGACAGCTTCTGTTCCAGTTCCTTGTGCACGGTCTGGGTACCGCAGATGAAGCGCACCGAGGACAGGCCGTAGCCGTACTTCTGCAGCGCGGCTTCGGCCGCCTTCTGGGTTTCCGGATCGCCGGACAGGCCGAGGTAGTTATTGGCGCACATATTGATCAGCGTACGGCCGTCCGCGGCGACGACTTCGGCGCCCTGGCGCGATGCCAGCACGCGTTCGGGCTTGAACAGGCCCTCGGTCCGGAGCGTGTCGAGTTTGGTCTGGAGGGCGCTATAGAATGCCTGGTCGCTCATTGTCTTCCTCGTCCTTGTATTTTCCGGCTTGACCGGTGGTTATCGGATGTTGTACCGTTGATCCGTTCGTTCGATGTATTGAACCGAGTTCTTTATCTCGAACAAAAATTCAATATATCGAATATTACCCCCGGCCATCGCAGTTGACAAGTGAGTTGGCAAGCAATTGCCAAATAAGCGTAGATGAATAAAGTTGTAACGACACTCGCCCCCGCCACCCCGGCCGGCGCACCGCCCGAAGTCGGCGCCACCCTGCAGCGCCTGCGCCTGGCGCGCGGCCTCACGCTCGAAGACCTGTCGCGCATCGCCGGCGTGTCCAAATCGATGCTGTCCCAGATCGAACGCGAGAAGGCGAATCCGACCATCGCCATCACCTGGCGCCTGGCCAACGCGCTGGGCGTGCAGATCGGCGAACTGCTGTCGTCGGAAGTGCGCAGCACCGACCTGATCCGGGTCGTCGACGCCCACGAGATCCCCACCCTGCCCGGCGCCCACGCCGGCTACTCGCTACGCATCCTCGGCCCGATGGACCTGGCCGGCAAATACGAATGGTACGAGCTGACCCTGCAGCCGGGCGGCGAACTGGCGTCCCAGGCCCATGACCCGGGCACCAGCGAGCACCTGACCGTGGTGACCGGCGCGGTCGAACTGGAAGTGGGACCGGAGAAGAAAAAGGTCAAGCATGGGGCGACGGCGCGCTATCCGGCGGATGTCGCGCATACGATCCGGAATATCGGCAAGACCGAGGCGAAGGCCTTGATGGTGGTGGTGCACCGCTGAGGCCGGGGCCGGCCTCGGGCGCCGGCTCAGGCGTAGCCGTGGAATGCGAAGTCGAGGAAGCGCCCTGCTTCCGGGTCGTAGTTCGCGTCGAAGAAACAGGTGCCGCCATCAAACACGACCCGGAATCGCTTTCTCAACGCTTCGGCCTTGACGCCTTGCAAGCTGCAGGCGCCGCCCAGGCGTATCAAACGCTGCCCATCCTGGCGCTGCCCCTGGTACTGGATCGTGTAATCTCCCAGCGGCCTGCGCCGCCCCATGCCCCAATGACGGTCGGCTTCCGCCTGCAGGCCCGCCGCCATGCCCGCGACGACTGCCGGCGGCACCACCCACGCGCCGCCCTCCACTTCAATCCAATGCGCGCTGCCGGGCGCGGGCTCGTCAGCGGACACGAGACCGGATGAGATGAGGGCAAGACAAAGCAAGGTGCCCGAAGCGGCCCGGTAACAGTAACGAAACATCGTGACTCCTTAAGAAGATGGCGCACCGCCGGGGTGCGCCATCGAGGACAGGCTTTTACTCCGAACCGCCCGCCACCGTCTGCGCCTCATTCATCTTCAGCGCACGGGTCAGGAAGCCCCAGCGATCCGCCACCTCTTCGATCTGCTTGCTGGTCGGCTTGCCCGCACCGTGACCGGCCTTGGTATCGATGCGGATGATGATCGGATTGCTGCCGGCCTGGTCGGCCTGGGCGGTGGCGGCGAACTTGAAGCTGTGCGCCGGCACCACGCGGTCGTCATGGTCGGCCGTGGTGATCATCGTCGCCGGATAGCAGGTGCCCGGTTTCAGGTTGTGCAGCGGAGAGTACTTCACCAGCGCCTTGAACTCGTCCGCGTTTTCCGACGAGCCGTAGTCCGAGGTCCAGGCCCAGCCGATGGTGAACTTGTGGAAGCGCAGCATGTCCATCACGCCCACCTGCGGGATCGCCGCGCCGAACAGTTCCGGGCGCTGGGTCATTGCCGCGCCCACCAGCAGGCCGCCATTGCTGCCGCCGCCGATCGCCAGCTTGCTCGGCGAGGTCACCTTGTTGTTGACCAGCCACTCGGCCGCGCCGATGAAGTCGTCGAACACGTTCTGCTTCTTCAGCTTGGTGCCGGCTTCGTGCCAGGCTTCGCCGTACTCGCCGCCGCCGCGCAGGTTGGCGACCACGTAAACGCCGCCCATCTCCATCCAGGCCAGGTTGGCCGGCGAGAAGCCCGGGGTCATCGAGATATTGAAGCCGCCATAGCCGTACAGGTAGGTCGGGTTGCTGCCGTCCAGCTTCAGGCCCTTCTTCGAGACGATGAACATCGGGACCTTCGTGCCATCGCGGCTGGTATAGAACTGCTGGCGGGTTTCGTAGTCGGCCGGATTGAAGGTTACCTTCGGCTGGCGGAACACGGTCGAGGCGCCGCTCTTCATGTCGACGCGGTAGATCGTGGTCGGGGTGGTGAAGCCGGTGAAGGAGAAGAAAGTCTCGGTATCGCCCTGCTTGCCGCCGAAGCCCGACACCGAACCGATGCCCGGCAGGGCGATCTCGCGCACCTGCTTGCCCTTCAGGTCGGTGATCCTGACCCGGCTTTGCGCATCGGCCAGATATTCGTTGATCAGCTGCTTGTTGACCATGTGGCTGGACACCAGGGTCTGCTGGCTTTCCGGCACCACGGTCTTCCAGTTCGCTTCCTGGGGCCTGTTGACGTCGATCGCGACGATGCGCTTGCGCGGCGCATTGCGGTCGGTGGCGAAGTAGAACACCGGGCCGACGTTGTCGATGAAGTCGTAAGCGGCTTCGAAGTTGTCGATCAGCGGCATGACCTTGCCATCCGGCTTGGCTAAATCCTTGTAGAAGATCCGGTATTTATGGGCCGTGCCCTTGGTCGCCTGGATCAGCAGATAGCGGCCGTCGTCGGTGGTCTCGGCGTGGAAGCCCCATTCCTTCTCGTCCGGACGGTCATAGACCAGCACGTCGGCACTCTGCGGGGTGCCCAGCTTGTGGTAGTAGAGCTTCTGGAAATAGTTCACGTCGGCCAGCTTGGTGGCTTCCTTCGGCTCGTCGTAGCGGCTGTAGAAGAAACCCTTGCCGTCCCTGGTCCAGGCGGTGCTGGAGAACTTGACCCACTGGATGTGGTCTTCCAGGTCCTTGCCGGTGTCGACGTCGCGCACGCGGATCTCGTTCCAGTCCGAGCCCGAAGCCGCGGTCGAGTAGGCCAGCAGCTTGCCGTCCGGGCTCACCGCCGTGCCGGCCAGGGCGACGGTACCGTCGGCGGCCAGGGTGTTCGGATCCAGCAGCAGGCGCGGCGTGTCCGTCAGCGATTTCATGGTGTACAGCACCGACTGGTTCTGCAGGCCGTCGTTACGGCTGAAGAAGTAGCGGCCGCCTTCCTTGAACGGCACGCTGTAGCGCTCGTAGTTCCAGAGCTGGGTCAGGCGCTGGCGGATGGCTTCGCGCTGCGGGATCTGCGCCAGGTAGGACTGGGTCACCTTGTTCTCGGCCTCGACCCAGGCCTTGGTCTCGGCACTGTTGGCGTCTTCCAGCCAGCGGTAGGGGTCGGCGACCCTGGTGCCGTGGTAATCGTCGGTCTGGTCGAGTTTCTTTGCGACCGGATAGTTCAGCGGGGTGCCGCTGGTGTCGCAGGTCGGAGCGGCCATGGCCGGAGCGGCACCGAACGAGAAGAAGGCGGCCGCGACGGCGGCGGCGAGGGTGACTTGTCTCATATGCATGCTTTTTCTAATTGACTTGACGGTGGAGGAAGTGGCTCATGCCGTTGGGCATGATAGCGCGAATTGTTCATCCGACAAATATCCTTGGTGCAGCATGCACATCCTCCCGCGTCGCTTCCGCTCAGGCGGTGCGCTGCGCGTCGCGCAACAGCGTGCGTGCGCGCCACTGCCGGCTGAGGTCCTGGGCGTCCTCGATTTCGCGGGGCGAGAGACGGCGGGCGACGATGGCCTTGTTGGCGCTGGCCGCCGGGTCGCCGGCATCGGCCGCCAGCAACATCCACATGTAGGAGCGCACGCTGTCGCGCGGCACGCCGCGGCCGCTGTTGTACATGCCGCCCAGGTTGTACTGGGCCAGCGCGTGGCCCTGTTCGGCGGCCAGGGCATACCAGCGCACGGCTTCGGCATCGTCCTGTCCGACGCCCTGCCCGGTGGCGTACATGACGCCGAGATTGTTCTGGGCGCTGGCATCGCCCTGTTCGGCGGCGCGCCGGTACCATTCGACCGCCAGCACCTCGTCGCGGCGGCCGCCCTGGCCGTTCGCATACATCACGCCCAGCGTGAACTGGGCATTCGCGGCGCCCTGCCCGGCAGCCAGCCGGTACCAGTAGAAGGCCTGGCGTATGTCGGCCGGTACGCCGCGGCCGTGCGCATACATATTGCCGAGGTTGTACTGGGCCAGCACATGGCCCTGCTTGGCAGCGCGGGTGGTCAGGGTCAGCGCCTCGGCCTGGTCGCAGGGGCCGCCGCGGCCGCCGGCCAGCAGCAGGGCCAGGCTGAACTGGGCTTCGGCATCGCCCTGGATGGCGGCGCAGTGCAGCCAGGGCCGGGCCGCCTTGGCGTCGCGCGGCACGCCCACGCCTTCGAGATAGCACAGGCCCAGCAGGCGCTGGGCGGCAGGATCGCCGCGCCCGGCCGCACGCCGGAACCAGTACACGGCTTCGACATCGTTGGCGGCCATGCCCTGGCCGCGCCGCAGCATCATGCCCAGCGCCACCTCGGCCGGCGCATGCTTGCCCAGGGCTGCCTTGCGCAGCCAGGCCGCGGCCAGCGGGTAGTTGACGGCCGTGCCTTCGCCGCGCAGATAGCATTCGCCGAGCAGGTGCTGGGCGCTGGGCAGGTTCTGGGCGGCTGCGCGCTGGTACCAGACCAGCGCCAGCTCCGGGCTGCGCGCCACGCCGCGGCCGCGGCGCATCATGTCGCCGAGGTTTTGCTGGGCAGAGGGATCGCCCTGCTCGGCCGCCAGCGCGAACCAGCCGACCGCCTGGGCGTCCGACTGCGGCACCCCGCGTCCCTGGTAGACCATCGAGCCGAGATGGTTCTGGGCGAAGGCCAGGCCGCGCTCGGCCGCCCGGCGCAGCCATCCGGCGGCGCAGGCGTCGTCGCGGGTCACGCCGTCGCCATTCTTGTAGATCAGCCCAAGGTTGAATTGCGCATAGGGGTCGCCGCGCTCGGCCGCGCGGGCGAACCAGGCCAGCACGGAATTCTCCGGTGAGACGTCAGACTGCTGCATGCTCGCTCCAGGAAAAATCGGACAGGAAAGCCTCGGCGCCGCCTCATGGCAGCGCCGCAAGAATTGCCAAAAGTTTAACTAGGAGGAATCCGACGGGCTTGATCTGGCACAGACGGGCGACCGTTCGACGCGGAAAAAAATCCGGAAAAATCGGCAACTAGACAGAGCCAGCGCAACTGTTGCGGAAATCACGCCGATCTGATGAAGCAGCCATTGTGACGAGACAAACTGTTGGGTTCGCACACAGGCTAGCGCGCGCGCCCTTCGACAGCTCAGCGCGCTCTTTTGCGCGCCGCAGCATAATCGCCGATGTAGCCATGCACCCTGGCTGCCGAGAGGCGATTGATCTCGACCAGCAGTTCGGGCGCCACCGGCGCCAGCCCGTAGGATTCGCCCAGGCGGCGGCCGATGTGCAGCAGCAGGCGGGCCGCCACTTCGGCGTCGGCCTCGGCGCGGTGGGCGGTGCCGCGGAAGGCGATCCCGAGGGACCGCGCCAGTTCGCCGAGCTTGTAGCTGGACATGCCCGGCAGCACCCGCCGCGACAGCTTGACCGAGCACACCAGCCCCGCATGGCGGCAGGCGTGGCCCAGGCGCGCGCCTTCGGCCTTGAGGAATTTCTCGTCGAAGCTGGCGTTGTGGGCCGCCAGCGTGTCGCCGCCGATGAATTCGATCAGTTCCGGCACCACGTCTTCGGCGAGCGGCGCCGTGTCGACCATCTGCTGGGTGATGCCGGTGAGCGAGGTGATGAAGGGCGGAATGCGAACCCCGCAATTCACCAGCGACACATAGCGGTCGACGATCTCGCCGCCGGCAATGCGCAGCGCGGCAACCTCGGTGATACGGTCGCCGCCCTCCGGCGAGAGGCCGGTGGTCTCGAAGTCGAGCATGACGATCGGGCGTTCAAACATGGTGGTCTTTCAGAGTTGGGCTTTCACTTAGCCGAATTTACGGGCGGCGTCGATGGCCAGGCCTGCGCCGATGCTGCCGAACAGGTCGCCCTCGACGCGCCTCGCCTCGGGGACGATGGCGGCAATCCGTTCACGCAGGGCCGCGACCCCGCTCGAGCCGCCGGTAAAGAACACGGTGTCGACCTGGTCCGCGGCCACCCCGGCCTCGCCCAGCAGGCGCTGCACGGTGGCGCCGACCTGGTCGACCAGGCCCGCGATGGCCGCCTCGAACACCGTGCGCTCCACCTGCAGGCGTTCGGGCGGCGCCAGGCGGTCCAGGTCGAGCTCGACCAACGGCGTGGCCGACAGGCCGATCTTGGCGTCCTCGACGCGCATCGCCAGCCAGTGGCCGGCGCGCTCGTCGATCAGATTGCGCAGCCGGCCCAGCTTGGCCGGCTCGGCGGCGTCGCGCGCCAGGTCGTCGAGCTGGGCGATGCTCTTGCGGGTATAGGCCTGGTTGATCGTGTGCCAGGTCGCCAGGTTGAAATAATAACTGGACGGCACCGGCGCACCAGAAACCAGCGCGCTGCCGTAGCCCAGCAGCGGCATCACCGAGGCCAGGCTCAGGTATTTATCGAAGTCGGTGCCGCCGATGTGCACGCCGCCGGTGGCGAGGATGTCGTCGCGGCGCTCGATGCGGCCTGCGCGGTCCGGGCCGAGGCGCACCAGCGAGAAGTCCGAGGTGCCGCCGCCGATGTCGGCGATCAGCACCAGTTCTTCCTTCTCGATGCGCGATTCGTAGTCGAAGGCGGCGGCGATCGGTTCGTACTGGAAGCCGATCTCGCGGAAACCGGCCGCGCGCGCGATCTCGGCCAGGGTGTCCTCGGCCAGGCGGTCGGCCTGCGGATCGTCGTCGACGAAGTACACCGGGCGGCCGAACACGGCGCTGGTGAATTCGCGCCCGGCCTGCTGCTGGGCGCGACGGCGCAGCTCGCCGATGAAATGGGACAGCAGTTGACGGAATGGCAAGGCGCGCCCGGCGACTTCGGTCTGGCCATCCATCAGGCTGGTGCCGAGCAGGCTTTTCAGCGAGCGCATAAGGCGGCCCTCGTAGCCCTCCAGGTAGTCGGCCAGGGCGGCGCGGCCGTAGCGCACCTGTTCGTCGTCGGCATTGAAGAACACGACCGACGGCAGGGTCGGCTTGCCGTCCTCGAGGGCCAGCAGGCTGTGATGGCCGGGGCGGACCCAGCCGACGGTGGAATTGGAGGTGCCGAAATCGACGCCGCAAGCGTTCGCCATGGAAGCCTATCTGGAAGAGGAGCAAGGGAAGGGGCGAGATGTTACCAGAACTCGGCCGGGGCCGGCGAGTCTCCCGCCGCCGCGGAAGTTCCACAAGCCGCAATCGGGCGCCGGATGTATCAAGCCCGCCACACGCTGCGATCGTGCGCGCTGCCGATGTTCTGCTGGACCTGGCTGATCACCGCCTGCCTCGGCACCACCCTCTTCATCGCGGCCGGCTTCTTGTGGGTGTTCACGATCGGCGGCTTTTCCGGATTGATCCTGTCGGTGGCGCCGATCGACATCCAGGTCCAGGACACCTATTATGTGGTCGGCCATTTCCACTACGTGCTGGCAGCCGGATCGCTGTTCTGCATGTTCTCCGGCTATTATTACCGGGTGCCGAAGTGGACCGGGCATATGGTCAACGAGTGGCGCGCCAGGTTTCACTTCTGGAATTCGCTGCACCGGCGCCTGCCAGGCCCTGGGACGGCGCGGCAGGGCTGGAGTGGACGGTGCCCAGCCCGGCACCCTTCCATACCTTCGAGACGCCGCCGATGGTGAATTGAATGTGGTTCGAGTGGACACTGCAGCGCAATTGTTCGATGACGCCCCGCCAGGTGGCGCGCGCCTATGCCGTGCTGTGCACCATCTCGCTGGCCGTCGCCCTCGCCTTCTTCCTGCGCGGGGTCTGGATCGTGCTGGCCTTCTCGCTGCTCGAACTGGCCTGCGTGGGCCTGGCCCTGGTCCTGTATGCCCGCCACGCCCTCGACCGCGAACGCATCTCCCTGTCCACCAGCTGCCTGCTGATCGAATGCGTGCAGGCGAACGTCCGCAGCCAGGCGCGCCTCGATCCGCTCCGGACGCGCGTCCTGCCGCCCACCGAGCTGCCGCCCGCCGGCGCCCGGCGCCCCCTGATCACCCTCGAGTCGCGCGGCGTGCGAATCGAAGTGGGCCGTTTCGTCAATGAAGCCAAGCGCCGCCAGGTCGCCCGCGAGCTGCGCCAGGCCCTGCGCCAGGTTTCCGCCCTGCCCTGAGCCATTCCCGTCCACTCTTCCTCACGAATCCTTGTCAGCGGGCTCTTACATTCACACGGCCCGGGCACCGATGTTTCAATTTCTACATCATTTGCATAATGTGGACATTCGAATGCCGCGCTGAAGCCTAGCGCGGCATTGCATCATTTTGGAGAAGAAGAATGTCACTAAGCCAAGGAAGCTATGCCATCGTCGTCCACGGCGGCGCCGGCGGCAAGCCCGAATACAAGGACGGTTGCGAGCGCGCTGCCCAGCGCGCCGTCGAAGAGCTCGGCATCAGCGGCGATGCACTGGAAGCCGCCATCGCCGCCGTCACCGTCCTCGAGGATGACGGCCGTTTCAACGCCGGCCGCGGTTCGGTGCTGTGCCTGGACGGCGAGACCGTCGAGATGGATGCATCGGTGATGGATACCCGCGGCCGCCTGGGCGCGGTCGCCTGCGTGCGCGGCATCGAGAATCCGGTGCTGCTGGCGCGCGCGGTGGCCGATACCCCGCACTGGTTCCTGGCCGGCGACGGCGCCGACCGCTTCGCCGCCGCAA
The DNA here is from genome assembly GCF_056397205.1 of Massilia sp. 05N420. NCBI lineage: Bacteria > Pseudomonadati > Pseudomonadota > Betaproteobacteria > Burkholderiales > Oxalobacteraceae > Massilia > Massilia sp. 05N420. The sequence goes on along the minus strand of NZ_JBFTMX010000025.1, from coordinate 112,555 downwards.
TCCGCCATCCGGTCTGGAACCAGATCTCCGAACACCAGCGCGAGCAGCACCGCAAGGTGCGCGAAGCGCTGGCCGGATCGGCCCCGGCCATGCCCGGCGTCGACAACCAGGCCTTCCTGCGCTTCTGGAACTACCGCAGCGCGCCGGACCTGCCGGCGGGCGCGGCCTGCGACACGGTGGGTGCCGTGGTGCGCGCAGCGGACGGCCATTTCGGCGTGGCCGCCTCTACCGGCGGCTCGGCCCCCTCCCTGCTGGGCCGGGTGGGCGACACTCCCATCATCGGCAGCGGCTTCTACGCCGGCCCGYATGGGGCGGTGGCCGCCACCGGCGTCGGCGAATACATCGTGCGCCACCTGCTGGCGCACCGCGTCTACACCTGGATCGAGGACGGCATGCCGCTCGAACAGGCACTCAGGCGCGGCATCGAGCTGTTCGACAAGGACGTCGACGTCGGCCTCATCGCGGTCAGCCGCACCGAAGCCGGCGCCTTCAGCAACCGCGACATGCCGCAGGCGCGGATCGGCAACTGAGCATCAGGGATTGAAAAGCACCGATCACATGACGCCACGAGAACAAACCCAGCAACAAGAGCATCAGGAGCGCCAGGTGCGCGAAAGCCACGGCCACCTGGTCATCATCGGCGGCCATGAAGACCGCAAACGCGACAAGGAAATCCTGTGCCGCTTCGTCGACCTCGCCGGCGGCAAGGATGCGAAGATCGTCGTGATCTCGGCCGCCAGCACGGTCGCCGACGAGATGTGGGAGATCTACGACCAGGCCTTCGGCGAACTGGGCGTCACGAACCGCGTACACCTGCACCTGCGGAACCGCCAGTGCGCCAACGACCCTGAACACATCAAGGACATCCGCGACGCCACCGGCATCTTCATGACCGGCGGCGACCAGAAGCGCCTGCTGGCCATCATCGGCGGCACCGCCCTCGACACCGAGATGCATGCCGCCCTCAAGCTGCGCGGCGCCTGCATCGGCGGCACCAGCGCCGGCGCCTCCGCGATGTCGGGCCACATGCTGGCCCAGGGCCGCGCCGAACTGCACCCCGAGAAGGGCTCGGTGAGCCTGGGTGCAGGCCTGGGCTTCCTGCACAAGGTCGTCATCGACCAGCATTTCTCGGAGCGCCAGCGTCTCTCGCGCCTGCTGTCGGTGGTGGCCCAGAATCCGTACTTGCAGGGCATCGGCATCGACGAGGACACCGCCCTGGTCATCGAACGCGGGGTCGGCATCCAGGTGCTGGGCGAAGGCGCGGTGACCATCGTCGACGGCCGCAACATGAGCACCAACATCGCCGAGATCTCCGACCGCGAAACCCCCGAACTGATCGACGTACGCCTGCACCTGCTCCCGGCCGGCAGCAAGTACTGCCTGCCGGAGGCGGACGAAGCCTGCGAACCGCACCGGATCCCGGCCCCGCTGCTCGAGTTTTTAGAAAACGTAACGAAACGGAATCCGCTCTCATGAGAATCATCGAACAACGCTTCCTGCGCGGCCCCAACCTGTACGCCGCTGCGCCCTGCCTGATGGCCGTCGTCGATACCGGCGAAGATGGCGCGCATTCCCATATCGCCGGCCTCGGCGCCCGCCTGCTGGCCCTGCTGCCCGGGATCTGTCCGGAAGCCGCGGTCCGCCTGTCCGACTGCGCTTCGCCCGCCGAAGCCCTGGAACCGGTGACGATGGAGCTGCAGCGCCTGGCCGGCGCCGCCTCCGATTTCAGCGCCAGCATGCCCATTCCCGCACAAGCGGAACGGCTGCGGGTGGTCTGCGGCTATGCCGTCGAACAGGTGGCCGGGGCCGCCCTGCGCACTGCCCGTGAGCTGATCCGGGCCCTCGCCGCGCACGAGGACGTCGACCTCGGCGCCGCATTGAAGGAACTGCGGGAGATCGCGCTGGACCATGCGATCGGCACCAGCACCGGCGCCGTCATCGATGCCGCCCGCAAGCGCGGCATCCCGAGCCTGCGCCTGACCGACCAGGCGAACCTGTTCCAGCTGGGCTGGGGCAGCAGGCAGAAACGCCTGCAGGCGACCATCACCGGCGCCACCAACAACATCGCGGTCGGCATCGCCAGCGACAAGCAGCTCACCAAGACCTTGCTCGACCAGGCCGGCTGCCCGGTCCCGGCCGGCGACACCGTCACCAGCCTGGCCGAGGCCCAGCGCGTCGCCCGCAGGCTGTGCAGGAACGGCGGAAGCGTCACCGTAAAACCGCTCGACGCCAACCAGGGCAAGGGCGTGACCACGGCCTGCGCGACGCCGGAAGAGGTCGAGCGCGCCTTCGAGTTCGCGCGCAGACATGGCCGCCGCGTGATCGTCGAGGAATTCCTGCGCGGGCGCGACTACCGCGTGCTGGTCACCGGCAGCAAGATCGCGGCCGCGTCCTGGCGCCGCCCGCCGCACGTGACCGGCGACGGCGTGCATTCCATCCGGGAGCTGGTCGAGATCGAGAACCACAACCCCGCGCGAGGCGACGGTCACACCAACATCCTGACCAACATCCCGCTCGACGAGATCGCCCTCCAGATATTGGCGAGGCAGGGCTATGATCTCGATTCGGTACCGGCGGAAGACGCCTGTGTCGAACTGCGCGGCAACGCGAATCTCTCCACCGGCGGCACCGCCGAGGACGTGACCGACCTGCTGCCGGAAGAGACCCGCGACATCTGCATCCGCGCCGCCCGCACCATCGGCCTCGACGTGGCCGGCATCGACATCGTGTGCGAGGATATTTCGCAGCCGCTGCGCGAGCAGCGCGGCGGCATCATCGAGGTTAACGCGGCGCCGGGCATCCGCATGCACCAGTACCCGAGCCGCGGTACCCCGCGCGACGCCGGCGCCGCCATCGTCGAGGCCCTGTTCGGCGAGGACGACGGCCGCATCCCCGTGGTGGCCGTCACCGGTACCAACGGCAAGACCACGACCACCCTGCTGATCGCCAACGCCGTCCGCATGGCCGGCCTGCGCGCCGGGGTCACCACCACCGAGGGCGTATTCGTCGACGGCCAGCGCATCGTCAAGGGCGACTGCACCGGCTACCGCTCGGCGCGCAGCATCCTGAGTTCGCCGGACGTCGACTTCGCGGTGCTCGAGACGGCGCGCGGCGGCATCCTCAAACGCGGCCTGGCCTACGACCGCTGCGACGTGTCGGTAGTGCTGAACGTGTCGGCCGACCACCTGGGCATGGACGGCGTCGACTCGGTCGAGGAGCTGGCAAGGGTCAAGGCCGTGGTCGCCCAGCGCGCCTCGCGTGCGGTGGTGCTGAACGCCGAGGACGACCATTGCGTGGCGATGGCGGCGACCCTGGCGGACGGCGTCGAACCGCTCTACTTCTCGCTGGACGCCGACAACCCGCACCTGCTGCGCCACCTGGACAACGGCGGCCGCGCGGTCTACCTTGAAGACAATACGATCGTGCTGGCCAACGGCGCCCGCCACGAAGCGATTGCCGACGTGCGCCAGATGCCGGTGGCCTTGCAGGGCGCGGCCCGCTATAACATCGCCAACAGCCTCGCCGCCACCGCGGCGCTGGCGGCCTGCGGCTTCGGCAACCAGGAAATCGCCGACGGCCTGCGCAGCTTCGTGTCCGACTGGAAGCACAACCCGCTGCGCTCGAACCTGTTCGACGTCGACGGCGTGACCGTGATCTTCGATTACGCCCACAACACGGCCGCCTATGCGGCCCTGGCCGAGACCGCGCGCGCGATGACGCCGGGCCGCCTGGTCGGCGTGGTGGCCGCGCCGGGCGACCGCCGCGATGCCGACCTGGTCGACATCGGCATCACCTGCGCCGCCGGCTTCGACGAGCTGGTGGTCTACGAGACCGAGAACCGCGGCCGCGCCGCCGGCACCGTGGCGGCCCGGCTGGTCGAAGGCATCCGCCTGGCGAAGTTCGAGGAAGACCACCTGCGCGTGGAGCTGGATGTGCACGAAGCGATCCGTGCCGGGCTGGCGCGCTGCGAGAAGGGCGATGTGCTGGTGTTCGGCTGCGGCTCGGACATCAGCGAGTTGCTGGAGGCGATACGCCCGGCGTCGCCGGAGGCGGCCAGGCGGATCGAGACCGAGGCGGCCTGAGGCCGCCCTTCATGCCGGCTAGCGAGTGGGACCCGTGTACACGCCATTACGGAAATGGCAGTCGGACGATGGGCCCCAGAGCTGGTCGACGTGGATGTACTGCATCCCCATCATCGTCTGCACGCCGATCATGGGTTTCTTGATATCGAAGACGAGACCGCAATTGGTCCTGGTACCGATTGCAATCGTCTTGCGCATCTCGACCGCCTCGGCCAGCAGCTTCGCCTGCAGCTCCTGTTGGCGCCGCGCCCGTTCCTGCTGCTCCAGCTCCTGCTGCTGCTTGCGCGCTTCGTAAGCCGTTTTCTGGTCGGCCGCCTGCGCCTTTTCGAGCGCCAGGTACTTTGCGCTACCGCTCGAGCATTGTTCGAACTTCGCCGCGAGCGCAGCCTGGTCGGTATCGAAAGTCGTGGTCCAGCCTTTTCCCAACTGGTTGAAACCCAGGTAGACCCTGACGTCGTTCGACGGTCTGCCGTAGGCGAATACGTTTGACAGGTTCGCATATGGCCACTTGCTGCGTTCCATGCGGGTCTCGTCATAGCTACAGTCCGCCTCCTGGTAGGAACTGAAACTGACCCACTGCTGGGGCATGACTTTCAAATTGCCGTCCTCTGCCATGCCGCAGGCCAGGACGTAGCGGTTGTCAAAATTGACGGTCTCGAACTTCGTACCATCCCGCAGCTTGACCATCTCGGTGAAATAGGGATCCTTGTCGGTACCGCTGCGGCCGATGCTCTCGACGCTGGCGATCTTCGTCAGATTCACGTAATAGACGTCGATGGTCCCCTTGCTCTTGAAGAGACCCGGCCTGCCGGTCAATGCATTGACCCGGTAGCACAGGTTTTTCATGTCGACGCCGTCCTTGACTCCCGGCAGGATCGCCCGCGAGAACTCGAACTGGGTAAAGTTCGGTCCCCGCATGTTGTCACCGAAGTAGAATTCGCGGTAGCTTTCGGACGCGTCGTAGTATTTCAGGTGGTTGTCGAACCTGATGTCCCAGTCGGTTGCCGTCGCGGCAGTCGAGCAGCCTGCGGCGAAGATGAACAGGATGTGCGAGTGTTTGAGTTTCTGGAGCATATGATCTTGAGTGCGCTGAAATGTTTCCTGATTGCATCATATCATGCAATTTAGATACGCTCCAGCCCCCCGATAAGCTCACCCCACCTGCCCCGCAATCCGCTCCGCACTCTCCGGATCCATCTCCCGGATCGCATCCACGAACACCTGCAGCGAGGACCCGCAGGCAAACACCAGTACATCGCCGCGCTCGCACAGCGACATCCCGAGGCGGATCGCCGCCCCCACCTCCAGCTCGCGGTGCAGGGTATCGGTCTTGCCGACCACCTCTTCCGCGCCCTCCAGGATCAGGTCGACGGCGCCGCCGTAGGCGCGGCCGCGGCTGGACGATTCGTAGACCACCAGTTCGTCGAAACGTCCCGCGCAGACGCGCCCGACTTCGAGCAGGTCGGCGTCGCGGCGGTCGCCCGGTGCGGTGACGATGCCGACCAGCTGGCCGGGCAGCAGCGAGCGCGCCATCTCGGCCAGGGCGGCGTAGGCGGCCGGATTGTGGGCGTAGTCGACGATCACGGTCACGCCGCGCACCTCGAACACATTGGTGCGCAGCGGATTGGTTTTGCCGTCGCTGACGAAGGTGGAGAGGCCGGTGGCGATCTGCAGATTGCTGAAACCGGCCGCCATCAGCGCCGCGCTGGCCGCCAGGGCGTTGGCGATGTTGTAGCGCGCGCGGCCGCCCATCGAGATCGGCATGCTCTCGACCCGCAGCAGCTCCTGGTGCACATTGCCGTCGGCGAGCACGATGGCATTGTCCTGCAAATAGGCGGCGCGGCCGCCCTCTTCCAGGTGGCGCAGCAAGACCGGGGCTTCCGGATTCATGGCGAAATAGACCAGCTCCACGTCGGGGCGCACGCGGCGCGCCATCGCCACACACAGCGGGTCTTCGGCGTTCAGCACGGCGGCGCGGGTGGCGGACAGCGGCACCACGGCCTTCACCTGGGCCAGGTCTTCGATGCTGTCGACGCCGTCCAGGCCCAGGTGGTCGGGCGAGACGTTCAGGCAGATGCCGACGTCGCAATGGTCGAAGGCCAGACCGCGCTTGAGGATGCCGCCGCGGGCCGTCTCCAGCACCGCGATCTCGACTTCCGGCGCGGCCAGCACGGTGCGCGCCGACCAGTAGCCGGTACAGTCGCCCTTGGTGATCTGCTTGCCGTCGATGTAGACACCGTGGGTGGTGGTGGCGCCGGTCACGCGCCCGGCCAGGCGCGTGGCGTGGGCGATCAGCAGCGTGGTGGTGGTCTTGCCGTTGGTGCCGGTGCAGGCGATGATCGGGATGCGGCCGTCCGAGTTGCCCATCAGGCCTTCGACGATCGCGCCGCCGGCGTCGCGCGGCTCGCCGCTGCTCGGATACTGGTGCATGCGGATGCCCGGCGCGGCGTTCACTTCGATCACGGCGCCGCCCTGGGCCGCCAGCGGCTGGCTGATGTCGTGGCAGACGATGTCGATGCCGGCCACGTCCAGGCCAATCTTGCCTGCTGCGCGCACGCAGATCTGGCGCGTCGATTCCGGCAGCAGCTCGGTCACGTCCTCGGCGGTACCGCCGGTCGACAGGTTGGCGGTCCCGCGCAGCTCGACCGCCACACCCTCGGCGGGGATGGTATCCGGCGCTTGGCCCTGTTTGCGCAGGACGTCCTCGGCATGCGCGTCGAGCGCGATGCGGGTCAGGATGTTGGTGTGCCCCGCGCCGCGCGCCGGGTTGCGGTTCTCGATCTCGACCAGCTCGCGAATCGTGTGCCGGCCATCGCCCACCACATGGGCCGGACGGCGGCAGGAAGCCGCGGCGACGCGGCCGGCGGCCACGAACACGCGGTAGTCGCGGCCCTCGATGCTGCGTTCGACGATGATGCGGCGTCCGAACTTGCGGGCGAAGGCATAGGCCTGCTCGACTTCTTCCGGCGTGCGGCAGTCGACCGTCACGCCCTTGCCCTGGTTGGCGTCGAGCGGCTTGACGGTGACCGGCACCGCCAGCTTGCGGGCCACGCGCAGGGCGTCGTCGATGGTGTCGACGGTCTCGCCTTCCGGCACCGGCACGCCGGCTTCCGTCAAGAGCTGCTTGGTGAGCTGCTTGTCGCCGGCGATGCGCACCGCGATATTGCTGGTGTCGCCGGTGATGGTGGCCTGGATGCGCTTCTGCTTGACGCCCCAGCCGAGCTGGAATAGGTTGGCGTCCTCGGTGATGCGCTGGACCGGGATGCCGCGCTCGTGGGCGGCCGCCAGCACGGCGGCGGTACTGGTGCCGATCGCGTAGTGCTCGGCCAGCTCGCGCAGTTCTTCCAGGCGCGCCGCCAGGTCGTTGAAGTCATGGCCGTGGGCCAGCGCGTCGACGATGTCCACCGCCAGCTGGAAGGCCGGCTGCGCCACCTTCTCGATCTGGTAGGCGCACACCACCCGGTACTGGCCGGGTGTGCCGGCCATCGGGCGGGTGCGGCCGAAGCTGGCCGGAGCGCCGGCCAGGCATTGCAGGCCGAGGGTCACGTGTTCGACCACGCGCGCCAGGTAGGTGCCCTCGCGCAGGCGCTGGGCGAAGCCGCCCGGCTGGCCGATCGGCACCAGGTGCTCGGCCAGCGAAGGCAGCAGGTTCAGCAGGGCTTCGCTGAACCGCGGAATGTCGCGCGTGGAGACGCCGTACAGGTCGCCGAGGTCGAGCACGGACAGCAGGCAGGGGGTATCCGCATGGACGTTCGGGCCACGCAGGAATCGTTGTTCGAGAATTTGCACGTGTAGGTCCTTGTAAGGCTGATCGCACGGCGGCGCGGAAGAGAGGCATCCCTTCCGCGCCGTCGGGTCTTGCTTCCGTCCTGCCCTTGCCGTTATGCGTCCAGCAGTTGCGAATACATGCGGGTCGCCATCAGGCCGATGGCCGTGTGGTGCACGGACGGCGACATCAGGCGCGCCAGCATGGCCATCGCTTCCTGCTTGGAAGCGGCGCCGGCTACCTTCTCTTCCAGTTCGCGCAACTCGGCATCGCCCTGCAGGGCGCCGGCCGCATGGCGGCGGATCAGGCCGCGCTCCGGATAGCCGCTCTTGCCGGCGTGCTGGGTCAGGGTGTCGAGGGTGCGCTGGCGCGCGCGGTGGCTCAGCACGCGCGTGGTGCGCTGGGAGGCGTCGGCATCGCGCGGGGTCTGGATCCAGTCGCGCAGCACCTGCTGTTCGTAGCTGGTGAAGACGCCGAACATCTCGGCGCGTTCGCCCTGGATCAGGCGCCAGAAGCGGCTGTTCTCGACGTCCTCGCCGCGCTTGATCCAGCCGGCGCTTTCCAGCGCCGCCAGGAAGGCCGGGATCTGCCTGGGCTCGCCGAGCCAGTCGTTGATCGAGCGGCCGGCGACGCGGCAGTAATCCGAATGCATGTTGCGGCCGACCGCGGCCTTGGCCGTGAAGATCTCGACCAGCTCCGCTTCCAGATCGAAGGCGGCGATCACCGAGGTGGTGCAGGCGCCGAGTTCGTTCAGCCGGTAGCCGTCCAGCACGCGGCGGAAGAAGTCGGCCGGGTCGCCGGACTGCGCCATCAGGTGACGGAGCGCCTGCACCGCCTTGTGCGCATGGCCGCTGCCGGCGTTGTCGACGGTGACGTGCAAGGTGAAGTAATACGGGTCGATGCCCAGTTCGTTCAGCTCGTAGGACGTGATCAGCAGGTGCAGCGGCAGCTGCTCGTAGCCGAGGTTGTAGCCCACGACCTCGGGCAGGAAGCGGTCGGCGTTGCAGGCCAGGGCCAGCTGGATCGCGCCCTGCACGAAATGGCTTTCCGACAGGCTTTCCCAATGCTCGCAGCCATGGATGGCCAGCAGGCGGCGGTACAGGGTCACGTGGTTCTTGTCGGGCGCGCCGTCGCCCAGCTCTTCGAGATAGGTCTTGATGAGGGGGTGGAAATCCGGATTCTCCCAGCGCGGCAGGGTACCGTAGAGCCAGGCGCCGTCGACCAGCTTGGTCGGCGCGACGCCCTTCAGGAAGTACAGCGCATGCGATTTGCTGCCGAAGTAGCGGCGCGGCGCGCCGTTCTTGCGGGCGCTCAGGTATTCGCGATAGGCGATGCCCGCCGATTCGGCGCGGCCCTGGATCCAGCCGGGCAGCTCCCACAAGCCGTCCGGCAGGTCGCAGGGTTCCAGGCGCGCGGCCTCGATCTGGGCCTGCAGGTAGTCGCGCGACCTGGCGGCGGCCGCCTCCGGCTTGTCCAGCAGGGAGAAATACAGGGCTTTCGAGCTTGCAAGCGCCTGGCCTGCCCGCGCTCGTGGCGCGGATTCCAGCTCGGGCGACTCCATGGCATAGGTGGTGGTCATAGACAATCTATTGGTAAATGTTCTACCAAGATTATCCGTAGCGCCCGGCGCGCACGTAATCGGTTGTCGGCTTACCTGAATGTCGGACAGGGATTACAAAAATTTCACGAATTTCCAAAAGGAACTTCGGAAAACGATCGGGGCGCCGCAGCAGGAGCCGCGGCGCCCCGATCGGGCAATACTAAAGGATGGCGCTGACCCTTACTGGGTCACGCCATGCAGCAGCGAACGGCTGCGTGCGTAGCCGAAGTAGACCAGCAGGCCGATCGCCAGCCAGATCCCGAAGGCGATCCAGGTGATGAGGCTCAGGAAGCTCATCAGCGCCAGGCAGAAGATCACGGCGATCGCCGGAATCACCGGCACGCCCGGGCAGCGGAAGGCGCGCTTCAGATCCGGACGCTTCTTGCGCAGCACGATCACGGCCACCGATACCAGGCAGAAGGCGGCCAGGGTGCCGATGTTGACCAGCTCGGCCAGCACGTTCAGCGGCACGAAGGCAGCGATCAGGCCGAACAGGATGCCGACCACCCAGGTCGCGAAGAACGGGGTGCCGAATTTCGGATGCACGGTCGACAGCTTGGCCGGCAGCAGGCCGTCGCGCGACATCGCGTACACGATACGGGTCTGGCCGAAGGCCATCACCAGGATGACGGTGGTCATGCCGAGGATGGCGCCGAGGTCGACGAAGCCGGCGAACCAGTTTTCGCCGGCGTGCTGCAGGGCCAGCGAGACCGGGTGGTCGATGCCTTCGAACAGCTTGAACGGCACGATACCGGTCATGATGGCCGACACGATCACGTACAGGATGGTGCAGATGGCCAGCGAACCGATGATGCCGATCGGCAGGTCGCGGGTCGGGTTCTTGACTTCCTCGGCGGCCGAGGTCACGGCGTCGAAGCCGATGAAGGCGAAGAACACCACGGCGGCGGCACTCATCACACCCGACACGCCGAAGGGCATGAAGGGATGCCAGTTGGCCGGGGTCACGTGCTTGAAGCCGACCAGGATGAACAGCAGCACGACCGAGATCTTGATGACGACCATCACGTTGTTGACGCGGGCCGACTCACGCACGCCCCAGGACAGCATGGCGGTCAGGACCAGCATGATCAGCAGCGCCGGCAGGTTCATGATGGTGCTGACGCCGGGCAGCGCGCCCGGTGCCGCCGACAAGGCTTTCGGAATCTCGATGCCGAAGCCGCCGATCAGGGATTGGAAATAGCCCGACCAGCCAACCGACACCGCCGAGGTCGCCAGGCCGTATTCCAGCAGCAAGTCCCAACCGATCATCCAGGCCACCAGTTCGCCCAGCACCACATAGCTGTAGGTATAGATCGAACCGGCCACCGGCACCGTCGATGCGAACTCGGCATAGCAGAGGGCGGCGAAACCGCAGGCGATGGCCGAGACGACGAAGGACAGCGTCAGTGCCGGACCGGCGGTCAGGGCGCCGGTGCCGGTCAGCACGAAGATACCGGTGCCGACAATCGCCCCGATACCCATCAGGATCAGGTCGAAGGGGCCCAGCACCTTCTTCAGTCCGCTGGGCTTGCCTGCGGCGGCGACCATGTGGTCGAGATTCTTGGTTCTAAAAAGACTCACTGCATTCTCCAATCGATAGTAGATAGTCCCCAGGCCCTTTTATATTGGATGTCTCCTCCGCGGGCATGGTTGCCGCTCGGCAGCAGCGTAAGCGGCACGTCATATTACTCAAAAATCAATCGATAGAGTACGCCCTTGCCCGAAAAACGGTTAATTCGGGAAGAATTTTTAGCGCAAAGTGCAGATGACGAGCTCAGGATCGGCGCGAACGCGCAACGGAATGCCGGCGCAGCCGATGCCGCGGCTGACGAACAGGGGGCCGTTGCCCGCGATCTCGAAGCGTCCATGGCCGTATTCCCGCGAATAGGGACCGCTGGGACGCTTCAGCGGTTCGCCATTGCGGCGTACCACCTGCCCGCCGTGGGTGTGGCCGGCAAAACCGAGGTCGAAACGCTGGCCTTGCAGGCACCACAGGCCGTCCGGGGAATGCATCAGATAGATCCGCACCGGACCGGCGCCGGCGAAGGTGGCCCCGGCCGAAGGCGCGCCGGTCCACGGATCGTCGATGCCGCAGATGCTGACCGACCCGAAAGGCGCCGCCAGCGCGATATTCCGGTTGACCAGCACCTCGATGCCGGCCTCGGCCAGCACCGCGGCCACCTCGGCGCTGCCGTTCCAGACGTCGTGGTTGCCCAGCACGGCATAGGTGCCGAGCGGCGCTGTCGCTTGCCGCAGGAAGCCGCGCAGCTGGCCGATGTTGGCGGCGTCGAAGGAAATATAGTCGCCGCCCAGCAGCAGCACGTCCGGACCTTCGTGCCGAATCCGCTCCAGCAGCACGTCGAACAAGGCCGGATGGGTGGTCGGGCCGGCGTGGAAGTCCGAGGCGAAGCCGATCTTCAAGGGCCGCGGCAGCCGCCGCTCGGGCCCCAGCTCGAGCTCGTAGCGGCTCACGCCCAGGCTGCCGTGACCGCCCAGGCGATAGCTGAGTCCCGCCGCCCAGCCGCCCGCAAGCAGGGTGCCCAGCAGCCTCTCGGTGGCGTGGCGGACTGGCCGGTGGCGTTTGCTTGGTCGCATGCAGTGGAAAGAATTAACAGATGTTGCAAAATTGCCACTGTACACCATCGAGGCCGCCCAGTGGCGCAACCTTGGACCGGCACTAGTGCACTATGTCAACGAAGTGTAAGATGCGCGCATGCTGACACCCGAACAATTGCTCGCTTTCCTGGCCGCCGCCATCCTGTTGACCCTGTCTCCGGGGCCCGACAATATGATGGTCCTCGGCATCGGCATGGCCAAGGGCCGCATGCGCGGGATGGCCTTCGGCCTCGGCTGCGCGCTCGGCTGCCTGAGCCATACCCTGCTGGCGGTGATCGGTGTCAGCGCCCTGATCGCAGCCTCGCCGCTGGCCTTCACGACCTTGAAGGTATGCGGCGGCCTCTACCTGGCCTGGATGGGTTTCAACGCCATCCGCAGCCGCGGCGGCGCCGCCGCCAGCCGCGCCGAGGGTGTGACCGAATCCGCGCGCACCCTGTTCTTCCGCGGCGTGTTCGCGAACGCCATCAATCCCAAGGTGGCGCTGTTTTTCCTGTCCTTCCTGCCGCAGTTCGTGGTGGCCCAGCGCGGCGACGCCAACCTGCAGACCGCCCTGCTCGGCCTGACGTTCACGGCGCAGGCCGCAGTCCTGTTCGGCCTGCTGGGCTTCTTCTCCGGCACGGTCGGCACCTGGCTGACGCGCCGCCCGCGCGCCGGCATGTGGATGGACCGGCTTGCCGGCGCCATCTTCATCGCACTCGGCCTGCGCCTGATCGTGGCGCGCTGAGGGCTGCGCCGGCGGGCATCTTCTTTCGTTTACGTTCGTCAACGCTGCGCCGCGGCATGCCGGTTCTTGGGATCATGAGCCGAACGCGGCCAGCCCCGCGGCTGGCCGTACGCAGACCGACAACGACAGAAAGGCGCCCCCTATGGATACCTCATCGCTCTGGAAAGGCACGGCGGCCAAGACCGCCTGCCTGCCGACCCTGCAAACCGACCTGAAAGTCGACGTCGCCATCGTCGGCGCCGGCATCACCGGCCTGACCGCCGCCATGCTTCTGGTCCAGGCCGGCAAGCGGGTCGCCGTACTCGACGCCAGCAAGGCCGGCGACGCCAACACCGGCAACTCGACCGGCAACCTCTACGCCACCGTCGACCTCGGCCTGCACACGCTGGAAGAGCTGCATGGCCTTGAAACCATGCGCCGGGTGGTGGAGTCGCGCTCGGCCGCCATCGACCTGATCGAGGCCACGGTCGGCCGCCTGAACCTGGACTGCGGTTTCCAGCGCGTGCCCTGGCACCTGATCGGCGTCGATGCCGCCCATGTGGGCGACATCGAGAAGGAAGCGCTGGCGGCGATGCGTGCGCGCCTGCATGCCGACCTGCGCGACGACGCCCCGCTGCCGATCGACACGGCGTTGAAAACCCTGCGGGTCGAGGACCAGGCCCAGTTCCAGCCGCTGGCGTACGTGCGGCAACTGGCCCAGCGCATCGGCGGCGAGGATTGCCTGATCTTCGAGAACACCCGCGTCACCGCCATCGACGATGCGCCTGCCGTGGTCCACACCGAGCACGGCAAGGTCGCCTGCCAGCATATCGTGATCGCCACCCATACGCCGGTCGGCATCCACCTGGTGCAGTCGCAGCTGGAGGTGGTGCGCGAATACGGCATCGCCGCACCGCTGCACGACAGCGTGCCGGAGCCCGGCGTCTACTGGTGCATCGGCCGGGAGCGGCATTCGGTGCGCACCTTCACCGAGCACGGCCGCAGCTACCTGGTGGTGATCGGCAGCGCCCACAAGCTGGGCGAGCAGGAAGTCGGCGCCGAGCGCTTCCAGCAGCTGGAACTGTTCGCGCGCGACCACTTTCCGATCGGGCCGGTCGAATACCGCTGGTCGGCCCAGCGCTACCGCGCCAAGGACAAGCTGCCCTATATCGGCCGCAACGTCGATGCGGAGAACACCTATGTCGCGACCGGCTTCTCGGGCGACGGCCTGACCTACGGCACCCTGGCCGGCATGATGCTGGCCGACGAGATCCTCGGCCGCGGCACGCCCTGGCGCGACCTGTACGCGGTCGAGCGCCTGGCCGGGGACAAGCGGCCCAGGGGCTTCGAAAGGGAAAGCTCCGGCCCCGCCAGCCCGGACAAGGCGGTGGCGCTCGGCGCCGGCGAGGTCGGCAAGCTGGCCGACCTGCCGCCCTGCCAGAGCCGCAAGATCGAGGTCGACGGCAAGCCGGTGGCGGTCTATCGCTCCCAGGACGGCCGGCTGCAGGCGGTGGCCGGCAAGTGCTCGCACATGGGCTGCGAGATCAAGTGGAACGGCGCCGAGACCAGCTGGGACTGCAGCTGCCACGGCAGCCGTTTCGCGCCGGACGGCCGGGTGCTGGAAGGACCGGCGCTGGCGCCGCTGCAGACAGCCAGCATCGATCAAGGCGCTTGAAAACCACCATAAAATTGATCGCCTTCACGTTTTTGCGCTACATTGCTGGTTTTACGTTTTCTCGGGATAGATTTCTATTCCGCACGCAGCACGCGAATGCGCGATCTCTCCCTGTTCAAGCACCTGAATGCCGGCTCCCTGATCACCGTCACCTGTGGCCTGGGCCTGCTATACGTCGGCCGCGACGTTCTCGAACCGATCGCCCTCGCCTCCATCCTCAGCCTGGTGATCGCGCCGCTGATCCGCAGCATGCGCCGCGCCGGCCTGCCCCAGGTGCCGGCGACGGCACTGTCGGTGCTGCTCGCCACCACCTGCCTGGTCGGGGTCGGCATCGTGCTGGCCTTCCAGCTGGTGGCCGTCACCGGCGACCTGCCGAAGTACCGTGCGGCAATGCGCACCAAGGTGGCCGCCGTGCGCGAAATCGCCGAGCGGCCTTTCGCCCGCATCGAGGCCGAACTGAGCGCGGTGGCGCCGTCGGGCGGCACGACCGCCACCGGCAAGCGCGGCATGACCACGATCACCATCAGCCCGACCCAGCCGATCCCGGTCGAGATCCGCGCCCCGCGCCTGACCACCACCGGCGCACTGACCCGCCTGTTCTCGCTGGCCTGGGGCCCGATCGGCGAGGCCGGCCTGGTGCTGGTGCTGCTGATTTTCATGTCGCTGGAGCATGAATCTCTGCGCGACCGCCTGATCCGGCTCGGCGGCCAGACCGAGACCAGCCGCACGATCCAGGCCCTCGCCGATGCGGCCCAGGGCGTCTCGCGCTTCTTCTTCTCGCAATTCATCGTCAACATCACCTTCGGCGCCCTGATCGGCGTGGTGCTGTGGGCGCTCAGCGTGCCGCACGCGGCGCTGTGGGGTGCGCTCAGCGGCCTGCTGCGCTTCGTTCCCTATCTCGGCATCATGGCGGCCGGCGCCGTGATCGCGGTGTTCGTGGCCGCCATCGACCCCGGCTGGACCCTGGCCCTGTCGGTGATGGTGCTGTTCGTCGCCCTCGAACTGGTGGTGGCCAACATCATCGAACCGAAAGTCTACGGCCACAGCTCGGGCCTGTCGCCGCTGGCCGTGATCGTTTCGGCCCTGTTCTGGGGCGCGATGTGGGGCCCGGTCGGGCTGCTGCTGTCGACCCCGCTCACCCTGTGCCTGGTGGTGGCCGGCCGCCACGTCCGCACCCTGGAGCCGGTCACCATCCTGCTCGGCGACGCCCCGGCCGTCACGGGCGCCCAGCGCTTCTACCAGCGCGTGCTGGCCGGCGACATCGGCGCCATCATCCACGACGCCCATGCCTACCTGGAGCGCTCCAGCTTCGCGCGCTACTGCGACCACATCCTGCTGCCGGGCATCGTGCTGGCGGCCAGCGACACCCGCTCGGGCAAGATGGAAAAGATCCAGGAGGAACGGATCCGCGCCGTCATCGCCGACGTCGCCATCACCCTGACGCCGGAATCGGGCGGCCCGCCGAAGAGCCGGCGCCGGCGCGACGTCTCGCTACTCGACGCCAATGTCGGCGCCCACCTGCGCCAGATGCGCGAGGCGCGCCTGGGCCGCTGGCAGGGCGCCCTCGACGTCCCTGCCCACTCCGTCGTGCTGTGCGTCGGCCTGGCCTCGATGCGCGACGACCTGCTCAGCGAACTGCTGGTGCGCGCCCTGCGCGAAGCCGGCGTCGACGCGCGCAGCTTCTCGATCATCGCCGACAACGAGAACCCGGGCCCGGACACGGCCGACCTGGTGTCGACCGTCTTCATCGCCTATCCGGTCGAAGCCATGCTGGACCAGTGGCTGGCCACCGTCGCCAACCTGCGCGCCGGCCTGCCCGAATCGATGCTGGTGACGATACGGCTGCCGCTGATCGATCCGGTGCCGAGCGCCTCGCTGGTCGAAAAGCAGGTCGACATGGTGCTGCGTTCCTTCGAAGAAGCGCTGGCCTTCGTCGCTCCCGAGCGCGTGCCGCGCCCGTAAGCAGGCGCGGCCGACGCCGGTCTTTCCGGCCGACAGCAGCGGCGCGTCGCCGTCTTGATCCTTGCCCAAGCCACTGCTCGGAAAACGCTCCACGGCGGCGGCCCTGCCCGTATGATCATGGAGAGGCAACAGGAAGGGAGACGGAGGATGCCGGAACGGACGGAAGTCGGGGAGCGTGACATGGGCGGGGAGCGGCTGCGCGAGCCGGCCGCTCCCCGCCGGCGCTCGCCCGGCCGCGGCAACCAAGTCACCCGCTTCACCTTCCTRCGCCGCACCCTGCTGCTGAATTTCTATCCGGTGCTGACGGTCGTCGCCGGCAACATCATCCTGCTCATGGTCCCCCAGGCGCGCGAGGCCCTGGGCGCCTTCGGCAACTTCAACGAGACCAGGGACGTGGTGTGGGCCAACGCCGGCTACTGGTTCTTCATCGCGGCCCTCGTCTACTGGTCGCTGACGGCCTGGTACTGCGCGCGGCTGCTGCTGGCCAAGCGCTTCGCCGTCGACAATGTCGGCCAGTGCGCCAGCCATCGCTTCGCCGCCGCCACCAATACCTGGCTGCCGCGCGGACTCGGCCTGCTGGCCTGCGTCCCGATCACGGTCTGGTTCGCGCTGCCGGACGCGCCGCCCGGCGCCTGGCTGGTCCCGGCCCTGTACACCGGCCTGTTCGTGGCGCTGACGGTGCGGCGCCGGCGCCTCCTGAACCGCTGGCTGGGCCGGCAGGCGCTGGCGGACAAGGCCTGGGCGCGCACCCACCGCACGCCGCGCATCAGCCTGGCCGCGATGCTGCTGATGTTCGCCGTGTCCGGGATGGTGCTGGCGGCGGTCTGCATCGGCCGGGAGACGGCCTCGCGTCTCCTCGGCGCCCCGGCCCTGCTGCTGTTCGCCTTCGGCTCCTGGACCGTGTTCGGCAGCATCATCCTGGTCTACCTGCCGAAAACCGCCGGCTGGCCCTCGCTGGCCCTGCTGCCGCTGTTCGCGGTCCTGCTGTCCTCGATCTCGAACGAGAACCACTTCGTGGCCCGCAACGGCGGCCCGCCGCTGGCCGTCCGGCGCCCGGCGCTGGCCGACGACTTCCGCGCCTGGCAGGCGGCGCGCGGGGTCCATGGCGGCGAACCGGTTTACCTGGTGGCCGCGGCCGGCGGCGCCTCGCGCGCGGCCTTCTGGGCCGGCACCCTGCTGCTGGAACTGGAGCGCCAGGCGCGCAGCCAGGGCAAGCGCTTCGCGCCCAACATCTATGCGATGAGCGGCGTCTCCGGCGGCAGCCTGGGCCTGGCCGCCTTCGCCGGCTCGCTGGCGGTGGGCGATCCGAACTATGACCTCACGGCCGACCGGGTCGAAGCCTTCCTCGGCCAGGATTACCTGGCGCCGCTGGTCGGCTACCTGCTCTATCCGGACCTGCTGGCCCGCTTCTGGCCCTTCCCCTGCCGCGCCTGCGACCGCTCGCTGGCGCTGGAAGGCGCCTGGCAACGCGGCTGGGCCCAGCGCTTTCCGCTGTCGCCGGCGCACGACTGGTTCAGCCGTCCCCTGCTGGCGCCCGGATCTGACGCGGCCGGCCTGCCGCGGCTGCTGTTCAACACCACCTCGGCCAGCGAAGGCCGCCGGGTGCTGCAGTCGAACCTGGCCTTCCTGCCGCCCCAGGCCTACGACCTGTTCGCCCGCCCGCCGGGCGACCAGGCGCTGGACACCACCCGCCTGACCCTGGCCCAGGCGGTCCATAACAGCGCCCGCTTTCCCTACATCAGCCCGGCCGCGCTGGTATCCACCATCGGCGGCCAGCGCTGGGACTACCTGGTCGACGGCGGCTACTTCGAAAACTCGGGCGCGGCCACGCTCAACGCGATGATCCGCGAGATCCTGACGCTGGGGGTGATCAAGCCCGAACAGCTGGTGGTGCTGGTGATCGAAAACGAGCCGGCCACGCAGTCGCAATGGATCTGCCCGACGGGCGCCCAGTTGCGCGATGCCGCCGCCGGCCCGGCGCCGCGCCCCCTGTCGGTCGGCCTGCGCATGCCCTGGCAGGCGCGCCTGCGCCCCGGCGACAAGGTGGTGCCGCCGGTACCCGAGCTGTCGCTTCCCTTTTACGCCCTGTACCAGACCCGCAACGCGCGCGCCCAGGCCGCCGAGGAGGAAACCACCCGCCTGCTGGGCGGCTGCGGCGCCGGCCGCGTGGTCGAACTGCGCTACCCCTGGACACGTGATGCCCGCCAGCCGCCGCTCAGCTGGTACCTGAACGGCGGCACCACGCGGGCCATGGCCGGCATGCTGCAGCGGAAAGAGAGCGAGGCGCCCGAGGTCGGCGCCTTTCTGGCGAACTGGAAGCGGATCCGCGAGACCATCCTGGGCGAAGCCACCCCTTGAGGCCCTCCATTAAGTTGTCATACGTCAGTTGCACGTCGGTATAATCGGCGCTTCCACCCGCACCGCTGTGTTCTTCCGGAAGCCCCATGAAGCAGAACGGCCTGACCTTTCACTCCCCCTTCGCCTTCTGGATCGGCACCCTCGCCATCGTTGCCGGCGTCCTCGCCCACATTCCGATGTTCGTCTGCGCTTCCCACATGGGCTACCGCATGGTCGGCATGCCGATGGATGCGGCGATGCTGGCCGGGATGGCGCTGATTCCACTGGGCCTGGTCCTGGCCGCCTACGGCCTGATGCCCCGCCTCGGGCGCCTGCGCGCGCACGGCGGCGGCCACGCCCCCCTGCAGTTCGAGGTGGCGGACGGCATTCCGCTGAACCGCCGCCACTGGAGCCTGGTCCTGGTGCTGGTGGTGGCCCTCACCATCGACGTCATGAAACCGGCCACCCTCGGCTTCGTGATGCCGGGGATGACCAGCGAATACAGCCTCAGCAAACAGAATGCCGGCTTCCTGGCCCTGGTCGCCCTGACCGGCACCACGGTCGGTTCGGTGGCCTGGGGCATGATCGCCGACCGCTACGGCCGCCGCGCCACGATCCTCTTGTCCGCCCTGATGTTCATCGGCACCGCCATCTGCGGCGCCATGCCGTCCTTCGGCTGGAACCTGGCGATGTGCTTCCTGATGGGCGCCTCGGCCGGCGGCCTGCTGCCGATCACCTTCACCCTGATGGCCGAGATGATTCCGGCGGCCCACCGCGGCTGGCTGCTGGTGGCGTTGGGCGGCATCGGCAACTCGGCCGGCTACCTGGTGGCCGCCGGCGCCGCCAGCCTGCTGGAACCTTCGTACAGCTGGCGCGTGCTGTGGCTGCTGGGCCTGCCGACCGGCGCCGTGATCATCCTGCTCAGCCGACTGCTGCCGGAATCGCCGCGCTTCCTTGCGAGTAACGGCCTGCATGCCGAGGCACGCGCGGTGCTGGCCCGCTTCGCCGGCAGCATCCGCGATGCGGGCGCTGGCCCGGCCGCGAGCGGCGCGCCGGCGGCGGCCGGCTCCGGTATCGGCGAACTGCTCCGCGGCGGCTATGCGCCGCTGACGATCGGCATGAGCGTGGCCGGCGTGGCCTGGGGGCTGGCGAACTTCGGATTCCTGCTGTGGCTGCCGATGAACCTGCGCGCCATGGGCATGGATGCCGCCACCGCCACCTCCCTGCTGGCGCGCGCCGCCTTCCTCGCCCTGCCCGGCACCCTGCTGGTGATCTGGCTTTATCACCGCTGGAGCTCGATCATGACCCTGGTCGCCTTCATCGCCTTGAGCGCCGCCAGCCTGCTGGCCTTCTTCCTGCTCGGCTGGATGGGCATCGCTTCGACCACCGCCGTGGCGATCGCCACCTGCGCCCTGCTGGTCTCGGCCAGCGGCGTGATCGCCACCCTGATTCCCTACGCGTCGGAGATCTATCCGGTGCACCTGCGCGCCACCGGCTCCGGCGTGATCGCCGCCAGTTCCAAGCTGGGCGGCATCGTCGGCGCCGGCCTCGGGGTGGTGGGACTGTTCGCGGACGTCCCGCTGTCGGCCCTGGTCATCGCCGTGCCGATGCTGGCCGCCGCCGTGTTGCTGGCTCGCAAGGGCATCGACACGCGCGGCCGCCGTCTCGAGGACATCCAGCGCCTGGTGACGGTGGACGCCGCTCAGCGCGCCAGCGCCGGATAGGTAAATGCCAGGAAGTGCACGGCGTTGAGGACGAAGTGGGTCAGGATCGCGCCCTCGATGTGCCGCGCGCGCAGGTAGGCCCAGCCATAGAACAGCCCGGCGACGGTCGCCAGCAACACCAGCGGCGCCCCGCCACGCGCGTGCGCCAGGCCGAACAGCACGGCGCTGAGCACCAGTGCCAGCGCGGCGCCGGCGCGCCAGCGTTGCATCGCAGCCGCCATGCGTTCGAGCAGCAGGCCGCGGAAGAAGGCTTCCTCGGTCACGCAGGTGAACAGCAGGTTCATCGCCAGGAAGGCCGCCGAATACGGCGTCCACTTGAGGTCCGGCAGCACATAGCCCAGCGCGAGGCCGACGCCCAGCACCACCGCCAGGGTCGCGAGCGGCACCGGCCACGCGCGGCGCAGCATGGCCAGCCATTCTTCTGCGGTCCGGAGCGGCCGGCAGAACACGCCCATCAGCACGATGCCGGCCACCACGGTGTCGTAGTTCAGGCGCAAGGTCAGCGCCGGCGCACCGCTGGAAAACACGATGCCTTCCGCCAGCACCGGATTGAAGAAGCCCGGCACCCGGTGCAGGGCGAACAGGAAGGCGGATAAGCCGGTCAGCACCAGCAAGGCGGTCCGCAGCCAGGTCTGTTGCGCCTCGCGCGCCTGCCAGGCCAGGGCCGCGAAGCCGCCCACGAACAGCGGCGCCCGCCAGTCCAGGCTGCCGGTGGCGATGCCCGCCAGGCAGACCAGCGCCAGGCCGGTGCACCAGGTCCAGTCGCGCCGGCCGCGGATCGGCGGCGCCCACAGCAGCAGTACGGCCAGGGCCAGGGCGCCGAAACTCGGCAGGGTGGCGGAAGACAAGGGCATGGGTCGGAGGGCCGTTATTGTAAATTTGCAAGATTATACGGCCCCGCCCGCACCTGTCGACTACCCGACCTTGCTACTCGGCATCGTTCATGTCGTCGTACTCGTTGCCCGGCGCCACGTCGAGCCGGCCGTACAGGCCATGCTGCTCGCCGGCCGGCCCGGCGCTGAAGAACAGCGTGTCGATCGGCTGGTTCTGCAGGCCGTTGCCGAAGGCGATGCCCCACAGACCGTCGATATGCACGGGCTTGTGGTCCATGCCCTTCAGGCGCCCGACCCAGCGGCCGCTGTCGAGGTCATAG
Source organism: Massilia sp. 05N420 (assembly GCF_056397205.1). NCBI lineage: Bacteria > Pseudomonadati > Pseudomonadota > Betaproteobacteria > Burkholderiales > Oxalobacteraceae > Massilia > Massilia sp. 05N420. The sequence continues at coordinate 90,937 of NZ_JBFTMX010000025.1, read as the reverse complement.
GCATTGATCCTGCCGTCGCCGAAATTCCCGACCAGCAGACGGTTGCTGAACTTGCCGAAGCTGGCCGGCGCCAGCGCCATGCCCCAGGGCGCGTTGAGGGCGCCGTTCGAGGCCAGGCGCCGCACCAGGCGGCCGTCCGGGTCGAACACGTCGATGAAGCCGAGTCCGCGTCCCTTCACGTCGTCGTGGCGATCGGCGTCCTGCTTGGCGTAGCTGACGTAGAGGTCGCCGTTGATGGCCTGGATGCCGAAGGGGGCGAAGCCCGACGGCATGTTCGGATCGAAGAACGGGCGGTCCGGCAGGGTGACCGGCTTGAAGCTGCCGTCGTAGACGTCGATCTTGCCGTTATGGAAGTCGGTCGCGTATATCAGGGGCCCGCGGCCGTTCGCGCTGACCGCCATGCCCTTGTAGACGGCCTGGCTGGCGCCGTTGTCGATCACGCGCACGGCATGGTTCAGGTCGACGCTCGGTGCCCAGCCGGAAATGCCGCCGTCCTCGTTGACGAACAGGAAGCGGCTCGGTGCCGACACCGCCCCCTTGCTGACGACGAAGGCGGGGCCGCCGTAGAAGACGACGCCGGTCGGGTTGCCGGTCTGCTTGCCGGTGCCGGGGATCGTCACGACCAGGGTCTGGGGTTTGCCGTCGCCGTCGTACAGGGTGGAAAAACCGGTGCCGTTGTCCGCCACCCAGGCCACGCCGAAGGGGTTGAAGGCAAGGCCCCAGGCGTTGATCAGGCGCGCGTCGTTATTTTCAGCGCGGATCTGGCTGCTGTCGGAGACCAGGTTGCGCTGCTTGTAGAATTCGCCCGCCCAGGCGCCTTGCGCGCCGGCGAAGGCCAGCGCGCCGAGCGCACAGGCCAGTGGTGTGGACATCCTCTTCATGATAAGCCCCTCCGGTTGGTCAATGGATTGCCGTCTGGCCCGCATGCGCGGGTTTGACTGGCACCGTTGATACCCGAATCAGGGCCGGTGGTTCACGGCGTCGGCCGCAAAAGAGCCATTTTAGTTGAAGCGCCCCGCCGCGCCGCCGAGGCTGTAACGGCCGGCGCCCAGCAAGGCCACGGCCACCGCGGCGCCGAGGTACATGCCCTGCAGCTCCAGCGCCCAGCCGCCGGTCTCGTTGAGGGTGAAGAACTGTTTGGTGTGCACCAGCATCAGCGCGACGATCATGTTGATCACGACCACGAGGGCGGCGGCACGGGTGAACAGGCCGACCAGGATCAGCAGCGGGGCGATCACCTCGCCCACGTAGACCCCATAGCCGACCACATGAGGGATCCCGAGCTTGTCGAGCATGCCGGTAATCATACCAATGCCGCCGATCAGCTTGGAAACGCCATGGAACAGCAGCAGGACGGCGAGCAGCACGCGCAGCAGCAGCTTGCCCTGGTCGTCGGTGGCGGGATGCAGGACGTTCGAGGTTTCCATGGCGATGCCTCCTTTTGTCGAGTACACCACCGGAATCATATCCTGAATCCGCCCGAACTCAAGCGCCGTCCGCGCAGGTGGCCTCATCCAGTACTTGCTGCAGCGCGGCCAGGGTGAAGGGCTTGGGCAGGAAAGACGGCTTGACCGCCAGGCCCGGAGTATCCGGGGCGCCGTAGCCGGACGAGAAGATGATCCGCATTCCCATGCCGCGGCCGGCCACCGTGCGCGCCAGTTCGAGGCCGGTCATGCCGGGCAGCGAATGGTCGGTCAGCAGGATGTCGAATTGTCTTTCGGCCAGGATCTCGAGCGCCTGCTCGGCGCTGCCCGCGCCTTCCACCGCATGTCCGAGCACCAGCAGCAGCTCGGACAGCATGGCGCGGGCGTCCTGGTTGTCCTCGACCACCAGGATGGAGATCGGCCGGGCGGCGCTCGACAGCGCGGCTTCCTCATCGGCAGCCGGAGCCGGAATCGGCGGCGCCGGAATCGGCGGCGCCGGTTCGAGCGGCAAGGCCGGCGCCGGCGCCGCCACGGCAGCCTCCTTGCGCGCCGCGAACAGCTGGCGGATCTTGCGCGCCAACTCGTCGCGGCGGTAGGGCTTGCTGATCAGTTCGACGCCCGGATCGAGGCGTCCGCCGTGCACGATGGCGTTCTGCGTGTAGCCGGAGGTGAACAGGACTTCGATGGCCGGCAACATCTGCTTGGCCTGGCGCGCCACCTCGATGCTGCGCACCGGGCCCGGCATGACGACGTCGGTGAACAGCATGTCGACCGGGATGCCGCTCTGCAGGATGGTCAGCGCGCCCTGGCCGTCGCTGGCCTTCAGCACGCGGTAGCCCAGGCCCTGCAGCATGTCGACCACGGTGGCCTGCACCGCCAGGTCGTCCTCGACCACCAGGATGGTTTCCGAGCCGCCCAGCACCGGCGCGTTGCGCAGGTTCGGCAGCTCGACTTCCGGCTGCATCGAGCGCGGCAGGTAGATCTTGATCGTGGTGCCGCTGCCGACTTCGCTGTAGATGCGGATGTGGCCGTTACTCTGCTTGACGAAGCCATAGGCCATCGACAGGCCCAGGCCGGTGCCCTCGCCTTCGCGCTTGGTCGTGAAGAAGGGCTCGAAGGCGCGCGCGATGACCTCCGGCGGCATCCCGCAGCCGGTGTCCGAGATCGCCAGCATCACGTACTGGCCGGGCGCCACTTCCGGCTCGTGCAGGACGTAGTTGTCGTCGAGCATGGCGTTGTTCAGTTCCAGGGTCAGGCGGCCGTCGCCCTTCATGGCGTCGCGCGCGTTGATGGCCAGGTTCAGGATCACGTTCTCGAGCTGGTGCGGGTCGGCCAGGGTGGTCCACAGGCCGCCGGCGACCACGGTCTCGATCTGCACCGATTCGCCGAGCGCTCGGCGCAGCAGGTCGTCCATGCCGCGCAGTACCCGGCCGATATTGGTCGCCACCGGCTGCAGCGGATGGCGGCGCGCGAAGGCCAGCAGCTGGGACGACAGCTTGGCGCCGCGGTCGGCCGCGAAGGCCGCGGATTCCAGGCGGCGCTGGGCCTCGGGATTGCCCGCCAGGGACATCTGCAGCAGTTGCAGGTTGCCGGCGATGACCTGCAGGACGTTGTTGAAGTCGTGGGCCACGCCGCCGGTCAGCTGGCCGATCGCCTCCAGCTTCTGCGACTGGCGCAGCTGGGCGTGGGTCTTTTCCAGCTCGGCGGTGCGTTCGCGGATACGCTCTTCCAGCGAGTTGTTCAGCTGGCGCACGGCATCCTCGGCCTCGACCCGCACGTCCATCTCGTGCTGCATGCGGGCATGCGATTCTTCCAGCGCCTTGGCGCGCTCGCCGACTTCGCCGAGCATCCCGTTGAAGGCGTCGACCAGCACGCCGACCTCGTCTTCGGTGGTCTTCGGCACACGGGTCGAGAAGTCGCGCTTGCGCATCGCGCGGTCGACCGCGTCGGTCAGTGCCAGCACCGGCTTGATGATGGCCGCCTGCAGCCAGCTCGACATCAGCATGGCCACCAGCAGGCTGCCGCCCAGCACCGCGGCGAGGATGGACAGGTAGCGCTGCACCTGGGCCATCAGCGGATATTCGGCCTCGACGTAGATCGTGYCGACCAGCTCGCCGTTACGCAGCATCGGCGTGGCGACGCCGATCTTGCCGCCGTCGATGGTCTGGCCGGGGCGCGGCAGGCGCTTCGGCAGGCGCGCCAGGTCCTGCGCGGCCTTGGCATAGCTGGCGAACACCTTGCCGTCCGGGCGGTAGATGGCGGCGGTGACGATCGGCGGCCGCGCGCGCAGCTGCAGCAGGTTTTCCCGGGCCACGCCGGCGTCGTTGAATTCGAGGGCCGGCTTGGTCACTTCGGCCAGGATGTCGGCCTGGGCGCGCAGGTCGTCGGCCCAGCCGGTCTGGTAGTTGTGGACGTCGAGCACCAGCATGGAGGCGCAGGCGACCAGCAGCGCGGTCAGGGTGGTCACCAATACGCCCAGCACCAGCTTGCGGGAGATCGATTGTTTTACGGCGCCGAACATGCTTAATGGTTTCCTTTCACCACATTGGTCGCAACACTGAAGAGTCGCGAATTCAGGTGGATGCCGCTCTGCTCGGCGGCGTCCACGGAGACTTCGAAGCGGACCCGGTCGTCGACGGTCCGGAAGTTGATGATGGCGCCCTGATCCAGCGCGCCGTCAAAGGCGGTGACGGTCAGGATCGCCCGCCCCTTCGCCGGGCGCAGCCACTGGGCCAGCCGGCCGCGTTCGCCGCGCCCGACGAAGAGCATGTGCAGCTCGTTGACGGCGTCGCCCGGCAGCAGGCGCTTGACCACCACGCCGCGGTTGTTGACGCTGCGGCCGGCGGCGATGCGCGCCAGCTCGTCGGCGACGGTGTCGTCGCCGGCCACGCCGATCACGTAGGGACTGTCGGCCTGCGGGAACACGGCCGGCGGCCATTCCGCGTAATTCAGGAATTTGTGCAAGTAGGCCGCCTCGACCTTTTCCTCGCTGGCGACGATGGGAGCGCCGGCCGCGGCGGCACCGGCGGCCGCGCCCAGGCCGGCGCCCGCCAGGCAAACTCCGGCGAGGAAGGCGCTGCTGAACAGGATGCGCAGGGGTCGCACGGCTTACAGGTTCCAGACCAGCTTGAGGAGGACGGCGCGCTCGTAGCTGCTGCGCACGCCGGCCGCGCCGGACTCGGCGTGCCGGGGATCCAGCAGGTTGCGGCCGATCAGGTTCAGCTCGAGGCCCTTGCGGATGCGCCAGCCGTAGCGCAGGTCGAGTGCCGTGTAGGACGGCACGGCCGGCCTGGGCAGCGCGCCGACGTGGCGCAGCGTGACATCCAGCTCCTGGTTGTCCGCCAGGTCGTGCGAGGAGCGCAGCATCCAGTAATGGCTGGGATCGCTGGTGGCGAGGCCGGTGGCGCCGCTCAGGTCGCGGCTCTCGGGGTTGACGGCGGTGTCGATGCGCTGCACCACGCCGCCGCCCGAGAGACGCCAGTTCTTGCCGGCCTGCCAGCTGGCCCAGGCTTCGATGCCGCGGGTACGGCCGTCGGCCAGGTTGCGGAACACCGAGCCGCTGCCATGCCGGTTCGGCTCGATGGTGCGCAGCTTGTCGTAGCGGCCGAAGAAGGCGGTGGCCGAATACGATAGCGCCGGCAGCGGCTGGGCGCGGTAGCCGAGCTCGAACACGTTGGCGACCTCGGATTCGAAGTCCGGGCCGCCCGCGATCGCGTATTGCGGCACGCCGCCGACGAGCGCCGGCCGGGTCGGCGAATACAGGTCGCGGTCGATCCGCGAAGGCGCGCGTACCGAGCGCGACAGCGAGCCCCACACCAGGGTCGACGGCTGCGGATTCCAGGCCAGGCGCAGGGTCGGCAGCACCTCCACGCCGGTGTAGTTGTTGTCTTCGAACTTGAGGCCCGCGGTCAGGCGCAGGTTGTCGCGCAGGGCCAACTCGTCCTGGGCGAACAGGTTGGCCCAGTGCAGGTTCAGGTGTCCCGGCAGGAAGCCGAAGGCGGCGCCGTTGTCGACGCGGTCGTGGCCCCAGCGGTAGCCGCCGCCCCAGACCAGGCGATGGCCCTCCCCCAGGCCCACCGCGTGCTGCAGCTGCAGGTCGAGGGTGTCGAGGTGCTCGACGAAGGCCAGCGGCTGGTCGCGTTCGGTATGGTCCCAGTACATCTGCAGGGTCGCGGTCGAGCCGCCGGCGAAACTCCGGCTGAGGCGGCCGAGCAGGTTGGCGCCGCGCACCGCGATGTCCGCGGTGCCGGCCTGCTGCAGCTTGCCGTCGTAGACATCGCCCTGCACCGTCGCGCCGCGCGCCGCGTCGCCCCAATCGGCGCGGAAGCCCGCCTGCTGGCGCCGCCAGCCGGTGCGGCTGCGGGCGCCGTTCTCGCGGTCGACGTCGTCGTCGGCGGCGTATTTGCCGTAGACGCGGTAGTGGCCGCCGTTGCCGAGGGCGCCGCCATGGCGCACCGCGCCGTTGCGCTCGTCCTTGCCGGCGCTGGCGCTCACCAGGGTGCCCTGGGTGCCGGCCGCCGATTTGGTGATGATGTTGATGACGCCGTTGACGGCATTCGCGCCCCACAGGGTGGCGCCGGGCCCGCTGATGACCTCGATCCGGTCGATGTCTTCCAGCACCACATCCTGGACGTCCCAGAACACGCCGGAGAACAGCGGCGAATACACGGTCCGGCCATCGATCAGCACCAGCAGCTTGTTCTCGAAGGCGCTGCTGAAGCCGCGCGCCGTGACCGCATAGTTACGCGCATCGACGCGCGCCACCTGCAGGTTGGGCGCCAGGCGCAGGGCTTCCGGCAAGGTGGCGGCGCCGGCCCGGTGGATCTCGGTGCCGGTGATGACGAAGATCGACGAAGCGGCTCCCGACAAGGCTTCCGGGCGGCGCGACACCGAGGTGACCTGGATGTTGGCCAGCTCTTCCAGGCTGAGGTCGCCGAGATCACGCGGATCGGGCGCGGACGCCTGGGCCCGGGCATCGAAGGCGATCAGGGAAAGGGCGATACAATGCGCCAGCGGGAGCAGTCTAGTTTTACCGAACACGTTTAAACAGCCTGGGCGGAAAATTCGTGCGGCATTGTAACGCAATAAATTTCCGCGACACAAACTTATCCTTGTTGTACGTACTGTGTGTATACGGAAACTTCACCAGCGCGCGGCACTTTACCGCCCAGTTCTGGTCGAACTCATGCCCTCTTCCGAAAGGTCGCCGCCATGAACGCCCGTCCCGACATACCGCCCAGCGAGCAGATGCGCGAAGCCAGCGCCTGGCAGGGCGGCATCCCGCCGCGTTACCCCGAATCCAGCGTCGAGCACGCCCACGTCGACCTCGCCCTGAATGCCTGGCTGGGCCGCATGACCGGCTATGTGTCGCCGGCGGCCCTGGCCGCGGCCTGGCAGGACTGGGCGGTCCACCTGCTGCTGTCGCCCGCCAAGCAGATGGAGCTGGCGATGCAGGCCGCCACCAGCGTCGAGGAAGGTCTGCGCTACTGCACCGCCGCCCTGCTCGGCAATGGCGAGGAACCGGTGCGGCCGCTGGCCCAGGACAAGCGCTTCAGCGCCCCTCCCTGGCACACCTGGCCCTATAACCAGATGAGCCAGGGCTTCCTGCTGACGCAGATGTGGTGGCACCGCGCCACCAGCGGCGTGCGCGGCCTGTCGCCCCACCACCGCGACGTCGTCACCTTCCTCACCCGCCAGCTGCTGGACGGTCTGGCGCCCTCGAACTTCATCGCCACCAACCCGGTGGCGCAGCAGGCCACCCTCGCCAGCGGCGGCGAAAACCTGCTGCACGGCGCCCTGCGCGTGGCCGGCGACCTGCGCCGCGGGCTGGCCGGCACCGCCGCCGTCACTTTTCGCCCTGGCCGCGACGTCGCGGTCACGCCCGGCAAGGTGGTGATGGCAAACCACCTGATCGAGCTGATCCGCTACGACCCGCAGACGCCCCGGGTCCACGCCGTGCCGCTGCTGATCGTGCCGGCCTGGATCATGAAGTATTACATCCTCGACCTGTCGCCGGAGAATTCACTGGTGCGCTACATGGTCGAGCACGGCCACACCGTGTACATGGTTTCCTGGAAAAACCCGGACGCCGAGGACCGCGATCTCTCGCTCGAGGATTACCGGCGCCTCGGCGTGATGGCGGCGCTCGACACCGTGGTCGCCCAGACCGGCGCGGCGAACATCAACGCCTGCGGCTACTGCCTCGGCGGGACCCTGCTGGCGATCGCGGCGGCGGCGATGGCGCGCGACCACGACCGGCGCCTGGCCAGCATGACCCTGCTGGCGGCCCAGGTCGACTTCACGGAACCGGGCGAGCTCTCGCTGTTCATCGACGACAGCCAGGTCGCCTTCCTGGAAGCCGTGATGTGGCAGCAGGGCTACCTCGACACCCGCCAGATGGCCGGCGCCTTCCAGCTGCTGCGCTCGAACGACCTGATCTGGTCGCGGCGGCTGCGCCACTACCTGCTCGACATTCCCGACAAGGACAACGACCTCGCCTCCTGGAACGCCGACGCCACCCGCATGCCCTACCGGATGCACTCCGAATACCTGCGCAAGCTGTTCCTGAAGAACAGCCTGGCCAGCGCGCGCTACATCGTCGACGGCCACGCGGTGGCGCTGACCGACATCCATATCCCGATCTTCGCGGTCGGCACCATGACCGACCACGTGGCGCCCTGGCATTCGGTGTACAAGATCGTGCCGCTGACCGATACCGACGTCACCTTCCTGCTGACCACCGGCGGCCACAATGCCGGCGTGGTGTCGCCGCCCGGCACGCCCAGGCGCAGCTACCAGATCGCTTCGCATGCCCACGACGCCCCGTACGTTGCGCCGGACACCTGGCAGGCGGCGAACGAGCACCACGAAGGCAGCTGGTGGCCGGCCTGGGAGACCTGGCTGGCTGCGCGTGCCGGTCCGCTGACGGCGCCCCCGGCTCCGGTCGAGAGCCTGGGCGACGCGCCCGGCGTCTACGTCCTGCAGCCCTGATTCGCAGGCCTCAGCCCCAGGCGAAGCTTTCCAGCTCGTCCGAGATCAGTTGCTGCCCGTGCTCGACCATGAATTCGTGGAAGGAGGCGGCCACCGTCGGGATCGCACGCGCGGCCTTGTGCATCACGTGCCAGTCGCCCTGGACCTTGACGCCCGGCACCCGCAGCACGCTGAGGAGATTATTCCTGACCTCCAGCGTACAGGCGTGCACGGACAGGAAGCCGACGCCGAGGCCGGCCGCCGTCATCTGCTTGATCGCCTCATTGCTCGACAGCTCGGAGCCGATCGCCAGCGGCACGCCTTCGTCCTCGTACAGGCGGTCGATGGCCGCCCGCGTGCCCGAACCGCGCTCACGCACCAGCAGGTTATCGGCGGCGATGTCGTCGAGGCTTACTGCCGCCTTCGCCAGCAGCGGGTGGCCGGGGGCGACGAAGAAGGCCATCGGGTGACGGGCGAAGCGGCTGGCGCTGGTCGGGAATTCGCGCGGTGGCGTGCCCATGATGGCCAGGTCGATCTCGTCGCGGCTCAGCATGCCGATCACTTCCGGCCGTGAACCGACCTGCAGCTTGATGCGCACGTGCGGGCGCCCCGTCGTGAAGCGCACCAGCATCGGCGGCAGCAGGTGTTCGGCGGTCATCACCGCACCGATGCGCAGGGTACCGCTGGTCACGCCCTTGAGCGCGGCGATCTCGTCGCCTGCCTCTTCCCACAAGCCGAGGATGCGTTCGGCATAGCCCACGAGTAGTTCGCCGGCGGCCGTCATCTGGATGTTGCGGCCCTGGCGGCGGGTCAGCGGCACGCCGGCCGCCTCTTCCAGCAGTTTGAGGTGCAGGGACACGGCCGGCTGCGTGACGTGCATGGCTTCCGCGGCCCGCGAGACGCTCTGGTGGCGCGCGACCAGCACGAGGGCCTGCAATTGCTTGAAGCTGGCAGGATACATAAGCTTTACCTTATCGAATTCCTAGAAATATTTATTTTTATTTTATCTTGCGCGGCCGTATAGTAAAACCCATCCAGCAACAACGGCTCAGAAAAGGAGATCATCATGACGGCACAAGCGCTCATCTTCGACTTATCCGCATTCGTGAACATGGACACGGACCGCCTGCTGCACGAAGCGGTCGAGCACGGACTGCCCTGCGCCCTGATCTCCGAACTCCCCTACCGCCAGGCCGAGCAGCAGTTGCGCGACCGCTTCGGCGACACTGCCCACCACATCTTTTCGGTCGTGCTGACCGGCGCGGATTTCAAGGAGCGCGGACACAAGTCGCCCTATTCCATCGTGCTGAACCAGCTCGGCGTGCCGCCCGACGAGGCGCTGGCCGTGACGAGCTCGTCGCACGCCATCGCCGCCGCCCGTACCGCCCGGATCGGCGTGCAGGGCGGCAGCGAAACCCGTCACTGAGCCGCCACTGAGCCGCCACCGAGTCATGGCTGGCCGCCACCGCGCGGCCTTCGCAAACAGGCATCGCCCAACGGCCGTCGAACCAGCGTGTTAAAATCCTGTCTTCGGGAAAACCTCGCTTGGATGGCCGTATCGACGATTGACTAGTATCACCCTCGACTTCCCCCGCTCCGCAAAGACCAGGGCCGCATCAGCACACTGATCGCGCGCCGCAATTCATTACATATCCGACAAGCTTCGGCCAGGCTTCGTATCGCTTCGCAGCCAGGACGACACAAAAACGGACCATGTTTAACTAACTGGTTAGTTATCCTCCGGCCTGGCGAACGGGGCCTGCCGCACAGGCGATACGAATCGACGCGTCCCCTCCTCCGAGGCTGAACGAACAACGCTTGATTGCATGGTTAGTTCTTGGAGAATTCGTAATGACTAAAAATGAAACCCCTCCTTCGACAGGGCTGAAGGTGTGGTGTGGTTTGCTCGGCCTGGTATTGCTGGCCACCGGCCTGTTCTTCGCCGTCGGCGGCGCCAGGCTAGCCTCGCTGCACGGCAGCTGGTACTTCCTGGTCGCGGGCCTCGTCATCGTCGCGGCCGCCGTCCAGTTCCTGCGGAAGAAGCCGTCCGCGGTGCTCGTGTACGGCGCGGCCTTCGCCGGCACCCTGGTCTGGGCGCCGCTCGACGCCGGCATCGACTTCTGGCCGCTGGTCTCGCGCCTGATGCTGCCGACCGGCCTGATGGTGCTGGCCCTGCTGACCTGGCCGTCGCTGCGCAGGCGCGCCACCGGCCAGGCGGCGGGCAAGGCCGCCTACGGCATGGCGCTGCTGCTCGCGGCCGGCATGGCGCTCGCCTTCGTCAACATGTTCCAGCCGCATCCAACCGTCGCCTTCCAGGGCACGCCCACCCCGCTGGTGCCGGTGGCCCCCGGCCAGGGGCAGAAGAACTGGAGCAATTACGGCAACACGCCGGGCGGCAGCCGCTTCGCCGCACTGGACCAGATCACCCGCGACAACGTGAAGAATCTGCAGCTTGCCTGGACCTTCCACACCGGCGACACCCCGATCAGCCCCACCGGCAATGGCGCGGAAGACCAGGAAACTCCGCTGCAGATCGGCGACCGCATCTATTTATGCACGCCGCATAACAACGTCATCGCCGTCGATGCGGACAGCGGCAAGAAGATCTGGGAGCGCGCCATCAACGCGCAATCCCAGGTCTGGAACCGCTGCCGCGGTCTGGCCTATTTCGATGCCACGCAGCCCCTGGTCCAGCCGACCGTGGCCGGCGCGACCCCGGTCCCGGCGGCCACGGTGCCAGCCGGCGCCAACTGCCGGCGCCGCCTGCTGATGAATACCATCGACGCCCGCCTGGTCGCCATCGACGCCGACACCGGCGCCATGTGCGAAGGCTTCGGCAAGGGCGGCTTCGTCGACCTGAAGGCAGGCCTCGGCGCCGCCGACGATCCGAAATACCAGCTCACCTCCGCCCCGACCCTGGCCGGCACCACGGTGGTAGTGGGCGGCCGCGTGGCCGACAACGTCCAGACCGACATGCCGGGCGGCGTCCTGCGCGGCTTCGACGTCATCAGCGGCCGGATGCGCTGGGCCTTCGACCCCGGCCACGACGATCCGAACGCGCAGTTGGCGCCGGGCCAGACTTTCGCCCGCAGCACGCCGAACTCCTGGGCGCCGATGTCCTACGATCCGGCGATGAACACCGTCTTCATCCCGATGGGCAGTTCCTCGGTCGACCTGTGGGGCGGCAACCGCACGCCGCTGGACCACCGCTACGCCACTTCCATCCTCGCGCTGGATGCCAGCACCGGCAAGGAGAAATGGGTCTACCAGACCGTACACAACGACCTGTGGGACTTCGACGTGCCGATGCAGCCCAGCCTGGTCGACTTCCCGGCCAGGGACGGCTCGACCAGACCGGCCGTCGTGTTCGGCTCTAAGTCCGGTCAACTCTTCGTGCTCGACCGCCTGACCGGCAAGCCGCTCACCCGCGTCGAGGAACGCCCGGTCAAGACCGCCGGCATCCAGCAGGAGCAGTACTCGGCCACGCAACCGTTTTCAAGCGGCATGCCGCAGATCGGCGCGGACACCCTGAAGGAATCGGATATGTGGGGCGCGACGCCCTTCGACCAGCTGATGTGCCGCATCAGCTTCAAGTCGATGCGCTATGAAGGCCTGTTCACGGCGCCGGGCACCGACGTCTCGCTCAGCTTCCCGGGCTCGCTGGGCGGCATGAACTGGGGCAGCCTGTCGGTCGACCCGAACCATCACGTCATCTTCGTCAACGACATGCGCCTCGGCCTGTGGGTGCAGATGATCCCGCAGAAGCATGACGCCGGCCCGGCCGGCAATGGCGGCGAAGCGGTCAACACCGGCATGGGCGCCGTCCCGCTGAAGGGCACGCCGTATGCGGTGAACAAGAACCGCTTCATGTCCCCGCTCGGCATCCCCTGCCAGAAGCCGCCCTTCGGCACCTTGTCCGCCGTGGACCTGAAGACGCAGAAGATCCTGTGGCAGGTACCGGTCGGCACCGTGCAGGACACCGGCCCGATGGGGATCAAGATGCGCATGAAGATGCCGGTCGGTATGCCGACCCTCGGCGGCACCCTGGCGACCCAGGGCGGCCTGGTCTTCATCGCCGGCACCCAGGACTACTACCTGCGCGCCTTCGACAGCGCGACCGGCAAGGAAGTCTGGAAGGCGCGCCTGCCGGTGGGCAGCCAGGGCGGGCCGATGAGCTATGTATCGCCCAGGACCGGCAAGCAATACGTGCTGATCTCGGCCGGCGGCGCACGGCAATCGCCGGACCGCGGCGATTACGTCATCGCTTATGCGCTGAAGCACTGAATTATCGAGGTAACTGATGCAAAAAATTCATGAAATTCGGCGCCTGCACATCTGGCGTCCGGCCTCCTGCGCCACCCTGCTGGCCATGGCAGCGCTTTCTCCGATGGCGTCGGCTGCCGACGAATCCACCCTGACCGGGGACTGGGGCGGCGCGCGCGCCCGGTATCTCGACGCCGGCGTGAACTTCCGGGGCGATTATGTCTCCGAGACCTTCGCCAACGTGAGTGGCGGCCTGAAGCGCGGGAGCACCTATGCCCAGCAGCTGCGCCTCGGCGCCGATGTCGACATGGGCCGTCTTGCCGGCTGGTCCGGCGCCACGCTCCACCTCACCATCAACGACCGGCGCGGCGCAGGCGTGTCCGCCGACTACATCGGCAACCGGCTGCCGGTCCAGGAAGTCTACGGCGGTCCCTACACCCGCCTGAGCGAGGCCAGCTATGAACAAAACCTGCTTGGAGACCGGCTGAACCTGCGCCTCGGTTACTTCGCAATGGGCAATGACCTCGGCGGCATGGCGATCGGCTGCCAGCTGGTGAATGCGGCCTTCTGCGCCCACCCGCTTTCTCTGTCGGGCAATAGCGGCTGGTACAACTATCCGAATGCGCGCTGGGGGGCGGCCGTCCGCTACAGCTTGGGCCCGGAGCTGCTGTTCCGCACCGGCCTGTTCCAGGACAATCCGCGCCTCGGCGACAGGCGGAACGCCTTCCGGCCTTTCGCCGCCGGCACGGCGGGCGTAATGCTGCCGCTGGAGCTGGAATATGCGCCCGGCAGCGCGCCGCACAGCGATGCACTGCCAGGCCATTACAAGCTCGGCGTCTTCTACGATACGGCGGACGCGAAGCGGCAGGGCGAAGCGGGCACGGTGAACGGACGCTACGGCATGTACCTGCTGGCGGACCAGATGATCCTGCGCGACGGTCATGGCGGCCGCGGGCTGTCGGTGTTCGGCCAGTTCACGGCGAACCCGCGGGCCTCGGCCCAGATCACGCGCTGGGTTGCGGCCGGCCTGGTCAAGACCGGCACCTTTGCCGGCCGGGATACGGATACGGTGGCGCTGGGCCTGGTGCATGCGCAGGTCAATCCTCGACTGCGCGAGGTAGCGGCCCTCTCGAACCTCGATGACGGCGGCTATGCCGCGCCGCCGGCCGGCGAATCCGTGGTGGAACTGAGCTACGGTTTGCAGCCGCGGGGCTGGCTGGGTGTGCGGGCCGACGTCCAGTACGTCGTGCAACCCGGCGCCTTCAGCTACCGCTCGACCCGGAATGCGCTCGCGGTCGGCACCCAGCTGAAGCTCACGTTCTAAGCGCGCACGGCGCGCAGGACCGTGTCTATCACGGACGCGCGCCGCGCCGCATGCACCTCGGGCGCGCCGAGGTCGCGGTCGAAAATGAAGCTGAAGGTATGGCGGTTCGACACGTTATAGAAGGACAGCGCGCTGATCGTCATGTGCAGGTCGACCGGATCGACGTCGGCGCGAAACACGCCATCGGCGATGCCGCGCCGGCACAGGCTTTCCAGCACCGTGATCGCCGAACGGTTGATCGCACGCAGTTCCGGAATCTTGCGGATGTACTCGCCGTGGTTGATGTTCTCGCTCATTACCATGCGGATGAACTCGGGATGCGCGGCATGGAAATCGAAGCTGGCGCCGACCAGTGCGCGCAAGGCGTCCACCGGCGGCAGGCTCTCAAGATGGAAGTCGCTCTCGATCTGGCGGAAGCGGCGATAACTCTCTTCCAGCGCGGCGACATACAGATCCTCCTTGCTACCGAAGTAGTAGTAGATCATGCCCTTGTTGATCCCGCTTTCGGCCGCGATGGCGTCGATGCGTGCGCCGCTCAGGCCGCGCCTGGAGAATTCCTGGAGCGCGACGTTGAGGATCTTGTCGCGGGTGCCTTCTTCCTCTTCCCCGGGGATGGCGTTCTTCGATCGGCTGGCTTTCGTCATCGAGCTATTCTAAACGATCGCGCACCCAGCGAGCGTGGCGTATGCGGCATCGACGTCTTCGACCTGGACCGAGATGATCACGCCCTGCGGCTCGCGCAGGAATTCCCTCAGGGCTTCAGATAGGCATAGCCTTCCTGGTACTGCAGGCGCGCCACTTCCGCCACGCCCGAAGGCACGATGGTCGCTTCCGGCATGACGCGCTTGCGATCGATCTTGCGCGCCTCCAGGGTGTTGTTGCACACCCTGAATTTGACGTTGCGGTTCGACAGTTCCTGGACCACGGCATCGTAGGGATTGCCGTTCTTGTCCTTGGCATCCTCGAGCAGGAAGTCGATGCCCGGGCCATGGGCCACCACGACGATCTGCGCCTTCGGGCTGGCGTTCAGGTGGTTGCGGATATTCCCCATCGCCGCCATCGCCGTCGACGAATCGTTGATGTGATAGACGACCTTCTCTTCGCGTCCGCCGGCGGCGCCGACGGCGGCTGCGACGACGGCCAGGCACAGCACCGCGGCGATTGCTCGGAATAGCTTCATGGGATTCTCCTCAACGTTGTGGCGACGGTTTCGGGTTCGGTTCCAGGCTTTCCTTCTCCATGAGGAGGAAGGTGCCATAGGCATTGAGCCGGTTGGCCTGCTCGAATGCAGGATAACCCGCGTAGGCGCTCCAGTCGACTTTTGCGTAGGCTTCGTCGAAGGAGTTCAGGTCGGCCACCGCCTCGCCCATGGTCTTGCGCAGGAATAGCAGGTAGGAGCGGGTCAGGTCGAGATCCTTGCGCGGGTCGTGCGAGACCTCGCCATGCCCCGGCACCACGACCGCCGGCGCCAGCGCCAGCATGCGGTCCAGCGCCGCCAGCCAGATGCGGCTGTCGGCATCGCCGACGAAGGGCAGCCGGCCGGTGAAGAACAGGTCGCCGGCGAACAGCAGCCTGTCCTCAATGACGCTGAGCATGATGTCGTCCGGCGCGTGTGCCCCGCCCGCATCGATGATCCTGAAGTGGAGCCCGCCCATCTCGAAGGCGATCGGCCTGCCGTCGGCGAAGCTCAGCCAGCGGTCGGCCGGCAGCAGGCGGGTGCGTTCGTCGACCCAGGGCTTGAGCGCTTCCTTGCGCTGGGCCAGCCGCAGGGCCGCCGTATCCGAGGCCAGGTAGGCGCGGCCGTTCTGGTGCGCCCAGATCTCGGCGCCGGCGGCCTTGAAGGCTTGCAGCCCATAGAAGTGGTCGGCGTGGTAGTGACTGACGATCACGCGCCGGATCGGCTGCGAGGTGACGCCGCGGATCGCCTTCACCATCGCCTCGCCCAGGGCCGGGGTGCCGAGCGCGTCGAACACGAGCACGCCGTCGCCGGTGACGACGAAACCGGCATTCGACATGAATCCCTTGTTGTCGCTGCCCGCCACGCCCGGCTGGCCGTGGAAGAACCAGGCGTGCGCACTGACCTTGATTGGCGTGAGTACCGGCGGCTGGGGCGGCGCGGCCGCGGCGCTCCGGACCAGGCCGATCAGTACCAGCGGCAGCAGCCATGCGCGGCGCAGCCACGCCGACATCATCTGAAACAAGCGCATTCCCCACTCCTCCCGCGCACCGGCGCGATGTCAAGATGTTCGTTCACCGCTTCTCGGCCAGCGCACGGCGCGCCGCCGCCAGCGTTTCGTCGAGGTAGGCGCCGTACATGCCGGCGACGTCGCCGCCTTCAAGTACCGGCGCCAGCTGCCGCCCGCGTCCATCCAGCACCAGCACGCTGGGCGCCACGCGGATGCCGTAGCGCTTGCCCAGGGCGCTGCCGGAACCGGCTTCGCCGTCGAAACCGCGCAACGGCGCGGCCGACGACAGGTCGGCTTCGCGCACCAGCGGCCGCTCGCCGGCCGCGCCTTCGCGCGCCAGCGGCAGCAGGTAATGACGGCGCACCACTTCGCAGTAGGCGCAGCCCGGCAGCGAGAACAGGATCACCAGCGGCACGCCGCGCCGCAGGGCCGTGCGGCCGTCGCTGGCAAGATCGTCTGCCGCCGGCAGCGTGGCCCGTGCGGGCTCCGCATGGGCGACGCACGTCAGCACGGCGCATGCCAGCGCCGTCGCCACCCTGATCGTCGCCGCCATTGTGAACCCTCGCACGGCGGCTAGGCCATGATGCCCGGATTGCCCTGCAGGCCCACCAGGCGCGGCGTATTCAGCTTGCGCGGCGAGACCGTCTTCTTCGACCTGAGCCACTGCGCCACCACGTTCCACACCGGCTCGCCCGAGGCGCCCTCGGCCACCGGCGCCCAGCCGGCCACCTGGTAGGTCTTGCCCGCCTCGACCGGCTTGCCGTTCAGGCGCATGTCGCGGATGCGCGAGCCCATCGGCGCCGCCGGGTCGATCGCATAGCTCATCCCGCCCACCCGCACCATGTCGCCGCCCTGCTGGTAGTAGGGATCGGGATTGAACAGGTTGTCGGCCACGTCCTCGAGCACGGTCTTGATGGTCGCGCCGCTCATCTCGGTCAGGGTGCTGTAGGAATAGGTGGTCGCGGTCTGGTCCATCAGGTGCTCCATCAGGATCGGACTGTCGGGCAGCAGCGTGGTGCCCCAGCGGAAGCCCGGCGAAAATGCCAGGTCGGCGCCCTTCACTTCCATCAGCGCGTCGACGATCAACTGGTCGAAAGTGCCGTTGAAGTTCCCGCGCCGGTACAAGGTGCCCTCGGTCAGCGCCAGCTTCTCGTTCAGCTGGGCTTCATACGGCGCACGGACCTTCTTCACCAGCGCGGCCATGTCGCGGTCGGGCGGCAGGAAGTTCGAGAATACCGGCAGCAGGCGGTACTGGAAGCCGCGCACCTGGCCGTCGCGCACGTCGAAGTCGAGTACCCCGAGGAACTTGCCGTTGCTGCCGGCATTCGTCACCAGGGTCTTGCCGCCGCCGTTGGGCACGACCACCGGCACCGGCACGCCGTCGTGCGTGTGCCCGCCCATGATGGCGTCGATGCCGCGCACCCGCGACGCCATCTTGATGTCGACGTCCATGCCGTTGTGCGACAGGACCACCACCAGCTTCGCACCCTTGGCGCGCGCCTCGTCGACCATCTTCTGCATGTTCTCTTCCTGGATGCCGAAGCTCCAGTCGGGCACCATGTAGCGCGGATTGGCGATCGGCGTGTAGGGAAAGGCCTGGCCGATGATCGCCACCGGCACCCCGTTCATCTCCTTGACCACATAGGGGTCGAACACCGGGTCGCCGAAGTCGTTGGTCTTGACATTCTGCGCCACGAAGTCGACCTTGCCCTTGAAGTCCTTGCCGACGATTTCCTGCACCCGCTTGTCGCCCAGGGTCATCTCCCAGTGCGCGGTCATGACGTCCACGCCCAGCTGCAGGCAGGCGTCGACCATGTCCTGCCCCTTGGTCCAGAGCGCGGTGGCGGAGCCCTGCCAGGTGTCGCCGCCGTCGAGCAGCAGCGCACCGGGTCGCCCGGCGCGCATCTTCTTCACCAGTGTCGCCAGGTGCGCGAAGCCGCCGACCTTGCCGTAGCTGCGCGCCGCCTGCTCGAAGTCGAGCGCCGTGAAGGCGTGCGCCTGCGGCGAGCGCGCAGGCATGCGGACCTCCTTCAGCAGCGCTTCGCCGACCAGGTGGGGCATGCGCCCGGCCGCTTGGCCGAGGCCGATGTTCACGCTCGGTTCGCGAAAATAAACCGGCATCAGCTGGGCATGGCAATCCGTGAAATGCAGGAAGTGCACATTGCCGAAGCGCGGCAGCTCGTACAGCGCGTCCGGACGCGGGGCCGCGAGCGCGGACTTCGCATCGAGCAGCATGCCGCCGGCCGCGGCGATCCCCAGCAGTTGCGCGAATTCGCGTCGATTCATACCCATCGATCTTCCTCCGACCCTGACTTCATTGGTTCACCGGCGACGCCGGGTCGAGCAGCAAGGCCACCACGTCCTTGATCTGCGCCTCGCTCAGGATGCCGTTGTGGCCGAAGCGCGGCATGTTCGAGCAGGCGGTATAGGCCTGGGCGTTGTAGATCTTGCCCCAAGTGTACTTGACGATCTCCTCGCTGTTCCCGCGCAGCTTGCCGTACTGGTAAAGGCTCGGCCCGATGTTACCGAAGGAGATCTCCTGCTTCGTGATCTGGTGGCAGGCGTAGCAGTTGCCGCCGTTGATGCCGCCGATCGCATCCGACGACTGCATGCCGCGACCGTTCTGGGCGATCTTCTCGCCTTCCTGCCAGCTGCCGAGGTAGTTGCCGTCGGCCGGCGGGCGGATGGTCTTCTGCTGGGCAGCCTCGATGCGGGTCGCCACCTCGGCCGGGCGCTCCTGTGGATACTGGCTGCACAGCTGCTGGGCTTCGTCGCGCTCGGTCACGCGTTCGAGCGTGGCCGGGCCTTTCGAACGGAAGTCCTGCTTCAGCAGCGCCAGCGCGCTCTGTCCGGCATCGGACTCGGCGGCAACGGTGGCGCAGCCCGCCACAACAGCGGCGCCGGCCAGCGCGCCCAGGGTTCTTGCGAAGATGCTCATGCTGCCCTCCTATCGTTTCAGTGCCGGGCCGGCGTAGACGCCGCCGTTCGCGTTCTTCGCCAGGAACATCGTGATCGCGGTGATCGCATCCGATGCATACAGGGGTTCCGGGAAGCGCTGCTGGCGGAAGCAGTCGTACAACCGGTGCTGCATGGTGCGTACTTCTCCCTGCGAGACGCGGTAGGCCGGCCAGGTGGTATAGGCCGCCTGGGCATTGGCTTTATCCAGGATGTTCGGCAGCTCCTGCAGGCGGATGCGCTGGCCGGTGGTCGAATGGCAGGTCGCGCAGGCGAAGTCGTGGGCGCCGCCGCGGTAGAAGAACAGCTGCCTGCCGGCCTCGTAGGCCTGCTTCTCCATCGGATGATTCGTCGACACGGCCATGGGGACGCCGCGCGACTCGGAGGTGATGTAGGCGACCAGGGCCTCGATGTCCGACTGCTTGCCGGTCGAGCCGAAAGGCACCCTGGTGGCCTCGGCCAGGCTCAGTCCCTGCAGGGTCATGCGGCAATACACCAGCCGCTGCTCGAGGTCCATCACCTTGCCCACGTCCTTGAAGTAGCGCGGCAGCTCGGCATAGGCACCCTTCAGCACGCCCGGCCCCTTGCCGAAGTCGCACTGCTCGAGCGAGACCTTGTTCGGTCCCGCCTTTTTCTTCCACAGCTCCTCGCCGCGCATCTCCCACAGCTCGGCGGGATTGCCGTCGGCGAGCATCTGCCGGTACTTTGCGATCTCGTCGGTGGCCGACGATTGCGCCAGCGCCAGCGCGCACACTGCCTGCAGCGGCAAGGCGACGCAAACGAAACGTAAGATCCTCATGCCTCTCTCCTCCTGGTATGGCCTGCGCAGTCTGCGCCGCGCTCACCTGTTTTTAGCTGATGGTGCTTTCATCGGTGCGGGTGTCGCCGGCGGTGTCGACCCAGGTCACGCTGACCTTGTCGCCCTTGGCGGCGCCCTTGACCTTGAAGGACAGGAAGGGATCCTTCGACACCGAAGGGCCGAAGTTCGCATCCAGCACCACCTTGTCGTTCACCTTGGCCAGGAGGGTCTTGATGAAATGCGCGGGGATCGTCTTGCCGCCCGCGTCCTTGCGCTGCCCGGTCTCCATGTCGTGCCGCATGAGGACCTTCACTTCGGCCGTGTCGCCGGTGATACTGGCGCGAATACGCATTGGGTCTGCCATGTTCTCTTCCTTTCTCTATGTCCTGCCATGTCCTGCCGGGAGCTCAGCCGCCGCAGCCGCCGAGGGTGACCTTGATTTCCTTGCTGGCGACCAGCCATTTGCCGTCGGCGCGCACCAGGGCATGGACGTTGGAAGTCGCGCCCATCTTGACCCGGGTGGTCACGGCCGGCTCGGTACCGGCGGGGATATTGAAGCTGGCCGACATGGCGCTCGGATTCTTCTCGACCAGGATGGCCATGAAGTCCGTGTTCGGCGCGCGGCTGGAAATCGACACCGGCACCACGGCGCCGTTCTCGGCGATGTCCGGACCGGTGATGGTCACGTCCTGGCTGACGGTGAACTTGTCGCCGCCGAGCTCCTTGACCGCCGCCTCCAGGCTCTTGGCGTCGAATACCTTCTGGCTCCATTCCGCCGCGAAGACGTCGGCGGGCTTGAGCAGGCCGGCGGCAAAGGCGGCTCCCAGCACCGAGGTGATGCGCATGATGTTGCGTCGCTTTTGATTCATACGGTTCTCCGTTTGTTGAGAGTCACTTCACCTGCGCCATGTAGCCGGCGAGGCGATCCTTGTTCATGACGAAGGACTTCGACAGGGTCTCGGCCTGGCCCTTGGCCTCGGCCAGGTTGACCGGCTTGCCGACCTGGATGACGCCGGCCATGCCCATGACCTTGTGCGGATCGCACACGTAAAGGTACACCCCTTCCTGGTCGAGCTTCAACGAGATCTCTTCGTCCGGCCTGCCCTTCCACGGCGTGGCGCCGGCTGGCACCAGCACCGAGGCGCTGTTGTGCGAGGGGTCGACCTTCACGAACTTGACGGTATCGCCCTTGGCGACGCGCAGGAAGCCGGGTTCGAACACCATGCTGCCGTCCTTGCCGGTGTTGAGCATCCTGACCTGGTGATCGGCCGCCATGGCGCCCGCGCAGGCGAGCGACAGGGCGATGCCGAGAACTGCATGTTTCATATGTGCTCCATCTCCAAGTTGAACTTGCTACAGCTTCATTGCGGGGCGAGGATCCACCCCACCAGGACCTTCAGGTCCTCGTCCTTCACGTGGTCCTGGGCCGGCATCGGGATCGGGCCCCAGCTGCCGGTGCTGCCGTTCCTGATCTTCTCCACCAGGCGCGCGGATGCGCCGGGATCGTCCTTGTATTTGGCGCGCACCGACATGAAGCTGGGCCCCACTACCTTGCTGTCGACGCCATGGCAGGCCAGGCAGGCATTGGCCTGGAATGCCGGCGGCGGCGCCGTGGATGCGGTGCTGGCCATGGCCACGGCCGGCGCCGCGGTGCCCTCGCCCAGCCTGGCCGGCGCCGGCCGCGTGGTATCGACGCCGCGGGTGGCGCCGAAGGCACGCGTCTGCAGGGCCAGGTTGCCGTGGGCGTTGCGCGATGCTTCCGGCAGTGTCGAACGCGGGGCCGGATCGGCCGGGCAGTTCTTCATGCAGGCCACGCTGTGCACGTCGGGCTTGCCCTTGATGTCCCACATGCCGTGATTGGTGGTCATCCCGTTCCGGTTCGGCATGCGCTGCTGGGCCTGGGCAATCGTCGCATCGGACAGCACGAAATCGTCGGGTACGATCTCGCCCATGTTCAGCAGATAGGCGGTGACGGCGTACACCTCGTCGGTGGTGAGCGACTTCGGCGCGTTCCACGGCATGGCGCGGTTGATGTAGTCCCACAGCGTCGACACGGTCGCCACTTTCATCAAGGTGGTCTTCTGCGGCTGGCGGCCGTTGACCAGGGCGGCGACCCGGCCGCTCCTGACGTCTTCCGCCGTCGTGCCGCCGACCAGCGGCGTGAACACCTCGTTCGATTCGCCGAAGGTGCCGTGGCAGGAAGCGCACTTGCCTTCCCAGACCGCCTGGCCCGCGGACACGCTGCCCGAACCCTTGGGCAGGCCCTTGAAGTCGGGGCGGACGTCGATGTCCCAGGCCGCGATCTCCTTCGGCGTGGCGGTGCGTCCGAGGCCGCTCAGCGGGCCTGCGATGGCGGCAGCGGCAACGACGGCAGCGCCGGCCACCGCGATGGCGGCGGCGGTCTTAATAAACCTGGACATTCGCCACCTCCCCCGATGCCCCCACCTGCCAGGACTGGATGGCATTGTTGTGATAGATGGAGCGCGTGCCGCGCACCGCGCGCAGTTCGTTGATCTTCGGCTGGACATAGCCGGTGTCGTCGATTGCGCGCGACTGCAGCACGGCGGGCGCGCCGTTCCATTCCCAGTCGATGTTGAAGCGCGTCAGGGCCTTGCTCAGCACCGGCGTCTCCAGGCGCGCGGTGCGCCAGTTGCGGCCGCCGTCCACCGACACGTCGACGCGCCTGACCTTGCCGCGGCCGGACCAGGCCAGGCCGGTGACGTTGTAGAAGCCCGTGCCGAGCAGGCGCTGGCCGGCGGACGGCGTGGTGATCACCGACTTGCACTCCTGGATCGAGGTGTACTGGCGATAGCTCCCGTCCGGCATCGCGTCCATGTAGTGGATCGCCTCGTCCTTGGTGGCGTAGGGCTGGTCCCCGACCTCGATGCGGCGCAGCCACTTGACCCAGGACACGCCCTGGATGCCCGGCACCACCAGGCGCAGCGGATAGCCGTTCTCCGGGCGCAGCATCTCGCCGTTCATGCCCCAGGCGACGATCACGTCGTCGAGCGCGCGGTCGAGCGGGATGGTGCGCGTCATCGAGGAGCCGTCCGCGCCTTCGGCCAGGACGACACGGGCGGTCCGCTTGTCGTAGCCGCAGTCCTCCAGCAGGACCGACAGCGGCACGCCGGTGAACTCGCTGCAGCTCAGCATGCCGTGCGAGTACTGCACCGACGGCACCGCCACGTTGCCCCACTCCATGGCCGTGTTCGCGCCGCATTCGATGAAGTGAATGCGCGAGACCGAGGGCATGCGCATCAGGTCGTCCATCGTGTAGACCTTGGGATTGCGCACCAGGCCGTTGATCATCAGGCGGTGCCCGGTCGGATCGATGTCGTGCCAGCCCTGGTGGTGGCGCTCGAAGTGCAGGCCGGACGGCGTGATGATGCCGAACAGGCCCTGCAGCGGCGTGAACGCGACCGAGGCCGCCGAGACGCGGGTCAGGCCCGGGGATTCGCGGCGTTGCAGGTTGGCCTCATATTTGGAAGGCAGGCCGTAGGGCATCGCCGCTACCGGACGGCCGAGGGTGCGCGAATGTTCCGGCAAGTTCAGGATGTGCGGATCGCCGCCGCCGCTCACGGCCGGGCGTTCCTGGCCGAGCGCGCTGCCGGCCGTCATGGCGGCGCTGGCCGCCAGGAAGCTGCGGCGCAGGAAGCCGCGCCGCTGCTCGTCCAGTCCCTGGGTGTTGATCTCGTCGATCAGCTCCCGGCCGAGGAAATTCTCGGGCGCCTTCACGACACGGCCAAATCTGCGTACAGGTTTATCCATCCTCTGTTCCGTTCCGGTTGATGATGCATTACCAACTGCACATATAGTCATATGCGCATATCGCTACATGCGCATATACGCATTAAATCAATGCCTTGCCTGGCGCTTGCGCGCCCTCGCCTTATGCGTCCGTGGACATGAAGTGTTCGATTGCAGCCTGGTCGATGCGCCGGCTCTTCTTCACTTTCTCGGCCATGTGGGTGCACACCGTCCGGCAGAGTTCGATCGTGTTCTGGTCTTCGATGCGGTAGTACACCTGCGCGCCTTCCTTGCGCCTGCCGAGGATGCGGGCACGGTAGAGCATGTTCAGCTGGCGCGAAATATTTGCCTGGGTGGCGCCGAGTTCGCTGACGATGGTGCCGACCGGACGCTCGCCATTGCACAGCGCGTGCAGGATCTTCAGGCGGGTCGGCTCCGACAGCAGGAAAAAGTAGTTCGACACCTGCTCGAATACTTCGGCCATTTCCGTGTTGTCGAGATCGGGGTCCATGTGTTCGTATTCATCTATGCGTGTATGCGCATATAACCATCACATTGGCACTATCGCAAGAACTTTCGATATTGCATCGCCACATACGGCAATCAAAATTCGCCCGCGGCGCCACGATCGAGCATCTTGAGCATGGTCTTGCGCACCCGCAGCACGGACTGCTGCAGTTCCGGCGGCATTGAGCGGCCAAGGCGGAGCAGCACATCCATATTCATCGCGTAGAGCCAGAGGCCGTCGTCCTGTTCGACCACCGCAACCCGGCAAGGCAGGAAGGCCGACATGGCGGGACTGAAATCGACGATCGCGCGCGCGGTGGAGGGATCGCAATACGAGTAAATCTTCAGGAACTTTTGCTGCTGGCCGGAGCGGACGGCCAGCTCCCTGGACAGGAACAACTCGCCTACCGGCCGCAGATTGTCTTCGGCGGCCACGCTGGCGAAGGCTTCCTCGACTTCCTTGGGCGATATGCCTGGCGCGACCTTGCGCGACCAGGTGGTTGCCGCGGCGATGTCGCCATTCGCGTCCGCCCAACGGCCTGCGACCCTTGCCGCTTCGGCGGTGGTGCCCGGCTGGGCGTTGGCGAGAACTTGGAGGGTCTTGCATCCTGTGACGCTCGAAATGAGGCATAGGGCGAACAGGAGGCGGGATGCGAAGGCTGGCATGTGGCTTTACGCAGCTAGAAAGTTGCATAGAGGATAAACGCCGGGGACGGGTGATGCAAGCTTTGCGCCTGGGCAGCGCAGAAACAAAAAGGCCAGCAAATCTGCCGGCCTTTTCGATGAATCCTGGTGGGAAGTGCAAGTTTCGAACTTGCGACCCCTGCAGTGTGAATGCAGTGCTCTACCCCTGAGCTAACCYCCCTGTTTTGCTGCTTTTGCTGCGATTGCATCGCTGCAATGACGAGCATTATAGGGGGAGTTTTGCGTTTTGTCACCCCTGCGGAGAATATTTTCTCCAAACACATTCTCCCTTCACCCCTTTGTCGAGTGCGGCCAACACGCTCTCGTGCTCGGCGAGCTCGTCCTCGGCAGCCGACACCACGAGGATGTCGCCCAGCGGGACGGCTTCAAGCTGCGCGCCGCCGCCGGTCTCTTCGATCTCGACGTCCATCGACAGCATGTTCTGCCCGCGCGTCATTGCCAGGTAGACGTCGGCCAACAGTTCCGAGTCCAGCAGTGCGCCGTGCAGCTTGCGGTGGGCGTTCGAGATGCCGTAGCGGTCGCACAGCGCGTCCAGCGAGTTGCGCTTGCCCGGGTGCAGTTCCTTCGCTTGCACCAGGGTGTCGATCACGCTGGCGCAATGGTTGACGAAGGGCGGCAGGCCAATGCGCTCGAATTCGTGGTTCAGGAAGCCGAGGTCGAAGGGCGCGTTGTGGATGATGATTTCCGCATCCTTGACGAACTCGCGCAACTCCTCGGCGATTTCGTGGAACTTCGGCTTGTCGCTCAGGAATTCGGTGGTCAGGCCGTGTACCGCCAGCGCCGCCTCGTCGGAGTCGCGCTCGGGGTTGACGTAGTAGTGCAGGTTCCTGCCGGTCAGTTTGCGGTTGAAGATTTCGACGCAGCCGACTTCGACGATGCGGTCGCCGGTGCGTGGATTCAGGCCGGTGGTTTCGGTATCGAGAACGATCTGGCGCATGCGCTTATTGAGAGAATTCGTTGAAAATCAAAGGCTTATTTTAGCATTTCCGGAACAAGTCTTCAGCGCCGGACCGAGGCCGCGCCCATGTTCGCCAGGGCGTCGGCGCGCTCGTTGCCGGGATGGCCGTTGTGGCCGCGCACCCAGCGCCATTCGACCGCATGCTGCTGCTGGGCGGCGTCGAGGGCCTTCCACAGGTCTTCGTTCTTGACCGGTTCCTTGGTCGAGGTCTTCCAGCCGCGCGCCTTCCAGCCGTGGATCCATTCCGAGATCCCCTTCTGGACGTATTGGCTGTCGGTATGCAGCACCACGTGGCAGGGACGGTTCAGCACGCCCAGCGCCTCGATCACGGCGCGCAGTTCCATGCGGTTGTTGGTGGTGTTCGGCTCGCCGCCGAAGATTTCCTTTTCGTGGTCACCGGCCACGAGCAGCGCGCCCCAGCCCCCTAGGCCCGGATTTCCCTTGCAGGCCCCGTCGGTAAAAATCTCTACTTTGGTCGTCATGCTGCGTTCTTTTCCTCTTGCCTTAGTTCTGGTTGTTGCGTTCGTTGCGGTTGGTCGCCGGCACCGCTTTCGGCGCCTTGCCCGGCTTCTTGTTCCAGGCCGGCCCGATGATGTTCATGCCCTTGACCCGCTTGATCGCGTGCACGATATAGACGGCCCCGAGATATGGCCACCAGCGCCGCCCTGCCCCCTCGACGAAGGCGAAGCGATGCAGCCATTGGGAAGTGCGGAATGGCGGCGCGTAACAGCCGAAATGGCTGCGGGTGGCGCCGAGATTCAACAATTTTAACCAGTCTTTCAGCCGGGGCATAGAGATGAACTCGCCCGCGGTGGGCAGGTAGGTGCTGCTGGTAATGCGGCCCATGCCCTGGCGCACGCCCCACATGCTGGCGGGGTTGAAGCCGCAGATGATCAATTGCCCTTCCGGAATCAAGACCCGCTCGACCTCGCGCAGCACCTGGTGCGGCTCTGCAGCGAACTCGAGCACATGCGGCAGCACCACCAGGTCCAGGCTCTGCGACGCGAACGGCAGGTCGGCGAAGTCGAGGGCGACCGCGACCTGCTTGCCGCTGGCGGCAATCGCCAGTTCGTCGGCGCTCGAGGTGCGGGTCGCGGCCTGCCACTTGTTCGGCATCCGGTTGGCGGCCAGCGCGTCGATCTGCGGCACGCCGATCTGGACGGCGTTGAAGCCGAAGATGTCGGCCGTCAGCTCGTCCAGGCAGGCCTGCTCCCAGGCGCGCACATAGGCGCCGGCCGGCGATTGCAGCCAGCGGTCGAGCGCTATAATGGATTTTTCGGATGCAGCGCTATCCATGCCATCCTTTCCTGAATCGGATCTCTACACGCATTTTCATCGCTTATGACGATTTCGCCGAGCACTCTGGCAGTCCTGACCGTACCCGCCTTCAAGGACAATTATCTCTGGCTGATCCATGACGGTGTCCACGCCGCGGCAGTGGATCCGGGCGACGGCCAGCCCATCCTCGATGCCTTGCGCGCGAACGGCCTGACCCTCACCGCCATTCTACTCACCCATCACCATGCTGACCATATCGGTGGCGTGCCTCAATTGCTTAAAGAATATGACGTACCGGTCTACGGCCCGCGCAACGACGGCATCGCCGCGGTAACCGACCCGCTGGGCGAAGGCGACCGCTTCCAGGTGCCGGGCCTGGCGCTGGAGTTGTCGGTGCTCGAGGTGCCGGGCCATACGCTGGGCCACATCGCCTACGTCCGGAATCATGAAGGCCACGCCGCGGGCGAGCACTGGCTGTTCTGCGGCGACACCCTGTTCGGCGCCGGCTGCGGCCGCCTGTTCGAAGGCACGCCCGCGCAGATGGCCGCTTCGCTGGCCAAGCTCGCCGCCCTGCCCGACGACACCCTCGTCTATTGCGCCCACGAATACACCTTGTCCAACCTGCGCTTTGCCGAGGCCGTCGAGCCGGGCAACCGCGCCCTCAAGATGCGGATCGAGGCCGACAGCAAGGCGCGCGGTACCAAGCTGCCGACCGTGCCCTCGACCATCGCCGCCGAAAAAGCCACCAATCCCTTCCTGCGCGCCACCGAGCCCGGCATCGTCGACAGCCTGGTCGCCGCCGGCCGCCTGCAGCCGGGCGCTTCGCCGGTAGCCGCCTTCGCCGCCCTGCGCGAATGGAAGAACGTGTTCTGATGAGCGCCGCGCCGACGCAGGCCGACTTTTACTTCGACCCGATCAGCCCCTATGCCTGGCTGGCGGCACGTTCGCTCGGCCGTCTCGAAGGTGCCGGCGTTCAGGTCCGCTTCATGCCGGTGCTGTTCGCCGGCCTGCTGAAGGCCCATGGCAACCTGGGGCCGGCCGAGGTGCCGGCCAAGCGCCTCTACCTGTTCCGCGACGTGATGCGCGAAGCGGCCCGCCGCGGCCTGCCCTTCGCCGGACCGCCCGGCCATCCGTTCAATCCGCTGACGGCGCTGCGCATGTGCACGGCGATCGGCGACGACTTCGAGCGGCGCAGGCTGGCGCTGGCCTTGATGGCGGCCTGCTGGGAAGGTGGGGAAGATGTGTCGGATGCGGCCGTGTTGGCGCGCCTGGCCGATGAGGCCGGTTTCGATGGCCATGCCTTGCTGGAGCGGGCTGCGACGCCGGAGATCAAGCAGGCGCTGGCGGCGACGACCGATGCCGCGATTGCCGATGGTGTCTTCGGGGTGCCGACATTCCGGCTCGATGGCGAGCTGTTCTGGGGCGGGGATCGCATCGAGGCGCTGCTGTGGCGGCACGAAGGTGGGACGATCGATGAGGAGCAGCTGGCCGCGTTTCTGGCGAGGGAAGCGTTGGCACAACGTAGGGTGGGCACTCCCCTGCCCACGCAAACGCCGGCATAACGCACATGTTCGCGTGGGCACACCGTGCCCACGACAGCGTTCAGATCTCTTCGTACAGCGGCAAGGTCAGGAACTCGGCAAACTCCTCCGAAGTCGACATCTGTTCGAAGATCTCGGCCGCCCGCGCATAGCTCGGGTTGTCGCCGTTCGGCGCGACTTCCTTCACCTTGGCCAGTTCTTCCGGAATCATCGCGCGTACCATCTCGGCGGTGACCTTGCGGCCGTCCTCCAGCACGCCCTTCGGCGAGCGGATCCACTGCCACACTTGCGAGCGGCTGATTTCGGCGGTGGCGGCGTCTTCCATCAGGTTGTGGATCGGCACGCAGCCGTTGCCGGCCAGCCAGGCGCCCAGGTAGTGGATGCCGACGTTGATGTTGTAGCGCAGGCCGGCTTCGGTGATCGGGGTCTCCGGCTTGAAGTCGAGCAGTTGGGCGGCCGTGACTTCGACGTCCGGACGCTGCTTGCCGATCTGGTTCGGCTTGTCGCCAAGCACCTTCTTGAACTCGGTCATGGCCGGCTCGACCAGGCCCGGGTGGGCGACCCAGCCGCCGTCGTAGCCGTCGGTGGCGTCGCGCGCCTTGTCGCTGATGACGCCGCCCATTGCGATGGCGTTCTTTTCCGGGTCGTTCTTGATCGGGATCAGGGCCGACATGCCGCCGATCGCCGGCGCGCCGCGCTTGTGGCATGTCTTCAGCAGCAGCAGCGCATAGGCGCGCATGAAGGGTGAGGTCATCGTCACCTTCGGACGGTCGGCCAGGCAGAACTCCTTATCCAGCTTGAACTTCTTGATGCAGGAGAAGATGTAGTCCCAACGGCCCGCGTTCAGGCCGGCGCTGTGCTCGCGCAGTTCGTACAGGATCTCGTCCATCTCGAAGGCGGCCAGGATGGTCTCGATCAGCACGGTGGCCTTGATCGTGCCTTGCGGCAGGCCCAGCTCGTCCTGGGTCATCTTGAAGATGTCGTTCCACAGGCGGGCTTCCAGGTGCGATTCCATCTTCGGCAGATAGAAGTAGGGACCGGCGCCGCGCGCCAGCTGCTCCTTGGCGTTGTGGACCATGAACAGGGCGAAGTCGAAGATGCCGCCGGAGACGCGCTGGCCGTCCACCAGCACGTGCTTYTCRTCCAGGTGCCAGCCGCGCGGRCGCACGACCAGGGTCGCGACCTTCTCGTTCAGCTTGTACTGCTTGCCGTTCTGCTCCAGCGAGATGGTGCCGCGCACGGCGTCGACCATGTTCAGCTGGCCGGTGATCTGGTTGTCCCAGTTCGGGGTGTTCGAATCCTCGAAGTCGGTCATATAGCTGTCCGCGCCCGAGTTCAGGGCGTTGATCACCATCTTGCGCTCGACCGGGCCGGTGATCTCCACGCGGCGGCATTCCAGCGCTTTCGGGATCGGCGCAATCTTCCAGTCGCCGTTACGGATATTGGCGGTTTCCGGCAGGAAGTCCGGACGTTCGCCGGCATCCAGGCGCTTGGCGCGCTCGGCGCGGGCGGCCAGCAGTTGCTGGCGGCGCGGCTCGAACTCGCGGCTCAGCTTGGCGACGAGGGCGAGCGCCTCGGGAGTCAGGATCTGTTCGTAGCCGGGTTTGATCTCGGCGCGGATCTCCATTCCGGACGGGGTGGCGATGCTCATGACTTATTCTCCTAGGGTTGGCGTTTGCTATCTGGTCAAGTATATTCACTCAAGCGTCATTAAACGAGACAAAAAATATATTCATCTGTGCGTTTTTGTCACAGATGGGGAGCCTACACAGTCAGCATGGGTCATTTTCGCCAGATTTCCACCTTCGTCGAAGTCGTCGCGCGCGGCAGCCTGTCCGCCGCGGCGCGCGCCGAGGGCATCGCCCCCGCCATGATCGGCCGCCGCCTCGACGCCCTCGAGGCCCGCCTCGGTGTCAAGCTGATGCAGCGCACTACCCGCAAGCTGGTGCTGACCGACGAGGGCGCCGCCTTCCTTGAAGATTGCCAGAGGATCCTGGCCGAGCTGGAAGAAGCCGAGTCGGCCGTCTCGGAGCGCAGTGCGCGCGCCACCGGCCACCTGCTGGTTTCGGCCCCGGCCGGCTTTGGACGCCAGCACGTGGCGCCGCTGGTGCCTTCCTTCCTCGCCGAGCACCGCGACCTGACGCTCAACCTGAACCTGAACGACCGTGTGGTCGACGTCATCGGCGAAGGCGTGGACGTGGCGATCCGCATCGCCGCCCTGTCCGATTCCAGCCTGGTGGGCGTGAAGCTGGCCGACAACCATCGTGTGGTAGTGGCCGCGCCCGCCTACCTGAAGCGCCACGGCACGCCGCAAACGCTGGACGAACTCGCGCGCCACAACTGCCTGGCGATCAGCAGCGAAGGCAGCCAGCGCGGCTGGACCTTCCAGGAAGACGGCCGCATCGTGACCCTGAAGGTGGGTGGGAATATGGTTTGCAACGACGGCGCCGTGCTGCACGACTGGGCGCTCGCCGGGCGCGGCCTGGCATGGCGTTCGATGTGGGAAGTGGGGCCGGAAATCGCGGCGGGAAGGCTGGTGCCGGTGCTGGAACAATACGCTGCGCCGGGCAACGATATTTATGCGGTATTCGCCCAGCGGCGCCACCTGCCGCTGCGCATCCGCAGCTTCGTCGACTTCCTGCGGCACGCCTATTCTCAGCCGGAGTATTGGCGGAACAAGCTTGGAAGTTAAAGAACATTTCCCGCAAAAATGAATGTCGCAGGCAAAAAAAATCCCCGGACATGCCGAGGATTTTTTGCTGACATTCAGCGAGTAATCGTGACGATTACAGCGGCTGGATGTTCGATGCTTGCTTGCCCTTCGGACCCGAGGTCACGTCGAACGAAACACGCTGATTCTCTTGCAGCGACTTGAAGCCTTGGGATTGGATCGCCGAGAAGTGAGCGAACAGATCTTCGCCGCCTTCGTCCGGGGTGATGAAGCCGAAGCCCTTGGAGTCATTGAACCATTTAACGATGCCAGTTGCCATTACTATTTCCTATTTCAGTTGAAGTGGGCTTGCGCCCGTTTACGATCGTTTGAAGAAGCAAGAAACAAATGACAGACTAACTGCACTGCAACCGCGAATCCAACGATCCCACATTATACCGAATAAACCAGAACATACACGGTTTTCGAAAAATAAAAAGCGCGATTCGTGTCATTCCTAAAACCAACTTTCACGCGCCTTTATTTAACGTCGGCTGTAAGCAGAATATAGAGTAACGAATCCTGACAAGTTTGTCATATATCAAACGACTTTCAGACAAATTTCTTGTCGAAAGATCAGATGCCGGACTCGTCGTTGGGATAGGCATCCTTCGGGTCGCGCAGGGCCCAGGCCACGAACACATCCAGTTCGCAGAGCCAGGCGCGCCAGTCTTCCGGCGCGACAGCGTCGAAGGTCATCAAGACCCGCAGGCGCTGTTCGAGGTTGCGGGCCTGGTGGCCGAGGATGCGGAAACCGAAGGTGGCGGAGGAGCCCGCCAAGGTGTGGAGCACGGCGTGCAGCTCGCCGATGAGCTCAGGCTGCGGCCGGACCGTGTCGAAGGTGTTGCGCGCAACCGACAGGCGCCCCAGGGTCAACGGGAGGGAAGACGCGAACTTGTCGTTCAGCTCTGCCAGACGCTCGAAGAATTCGACGTCGACCGCACCGTTCATGCCCTGGGCCGTGCTCATCTGCGCGCGTTACTTGGTGCCGAAGATGCGGTCGCCCGCATCGCCCAGGCCCGGAATGATGTAGGCGTGCTCGTTCAGGTGGCTGTCCAGCGAGGCCACGTAGAGCTTGACGTTCGGATGGGCCTTGTGGAACACCTCCACGCCTTCCGGCGCAGCCACCAGGGCCAGGAAGATGATCTGGTCGTCCGGCACGCCGCGCTTCTTGAGCACGTCCACGGCGTAGACCGCCGAATTGCCGGTCGCGACCATCGGATCGCAGAGGATGAAGGTACGCTCGTTGGTGTCCGGCAGGCGCACCAGGTATTCCACCGGCTGGTGGGTGTCCGGATCGCGGAACACGCCGATGTGGCCGACGCGGGCGGACGGCACCAGTTCCAGCAGGCCGTCGCTCATGCCGACGCCGGCGCGCAGGATCGGGACGATGGCCAGTTTCTTGCCGGCGATGACGGGCGCGTCGATCGTCATCAGCGGGGTTTCGATCTCGCGGGTGGTCAGCGGCAGATCGCGCGTGATCTCGTAGCCCATCAGCAAGGTGATCTCCCTGAGCAGCTCGCGGAAGGTCCGGGTCGAAGTGCCGCGGTCGCGCATGTGCGACAGCTTATGCTGGATAAGCGGGTGATTCAGGATGAACAGGCTGGGGAAACGCGGATCTTGTTTCATTATCGAACTCTATCTAATTGCGGTCATGCCTAGAGTGTCTGACAAAGCCTTCAGGGCAAGGGATACGGCCCACCGGCGCGCCGGCGAAGACAGTAGGCTGGTACGGCGAGCGGATGCAACGCCGCCATGGAGGTTTTGTCAGGCACTCGTAGCTGAAAGAGCAGCATTATCCCAGCCGCGGGCTTATTTGTCCCTATCTTGTTGAAGAAATTTCCAGAGCACGGGCCAGGATCGCGGCGGCGTCGACCCCATCCGCCAGCCGGCCGAAGGCGCCGCCGACGTCACGGGCGATGCGCGAGGCCACGAAGGCATCCGCCACCTGGGCCGGCGCATGGCGCAGCAGCAGCCCGGCCTGGACCCCGACCACCAGGCGCTCGGCCAGGCGGCGCGCGCCGAATTCCGACACCGCCCCACCCGCCAGCTCGTCGAGCAGGCCCGCGCACCAGGCGTCGAAACGGGCGTCGCGTCCGGCGGCCAGTGCGAGCTCGCGCGCCAGCGCGGCGCCCGCCTCGGGCGACTTGCCGAAGGCGCGCAGCACGTCCAGGCACATCACGTTGCCCGAGCCTTCCCAGATCGAGTTCACGGGGAATTCGCGATACAGCCGCGCCAGCGGGCCATCCTCGACATAGCCGTTGCCGCCCATGACTTCCATCGCCTCGGCGCCAATGGCCGGGCCGCGCTTGCACAGCCAGTATTTGCCGGCCGGGGTCAGGATCCGCCCCAGCAGCACTTCATCCGGGTCGTCCTGGCGGTCGTAACAACGGGCCAGGCGCAGCGCGTAGGCCGTCGCCGCCTCCGATTCCAGCGCCAGGTCGGCCAGCACGTTCTGCATCAGCGGCTGCTCGGCCAGCGGACGGCCGAAGGCGCTGCGTCCGCGCGCATGGTGCAGCGCATGGCAGAGGGCTGCGCGGATGATGCCGGCGGTCCCCAGCACGCAATCGAGCCGGGTATGGCTGCCCATTTCGAGGATGGTCGGGATGCCGCGGCCTTCGCGCCCGATCATCCAGCCGACGGCGTCGCAGAACTCGACCTCGGACGAGGCGTTCGAACGGTTTCCCAGCTTGTTCTTCAGGCGCTGCACGCGGATGGCGTTGCGGCTGCCGTCCGGCAGGAAGCGCGGCACGAAGAAGCAGCTGAGGCCAGCGCCCCCCTCGCTGTCCGTCTGGGCCAGCACCAGATGGGCGTCGCACTGCGGCGCCGAGTAAAACCATTTATGACCCACGATCGCGAACGCGCCCTCGCCTTCTTCGCCGAAGCGGGCTTTTGCCTGGCCTGGGCCGAGTGGCGTGGCGCGCGTGGTATTGGCGCGCACGTCGGTGCCGCCCTGCTTTTCCGTCATGCCCATGCCGATCAGGGCGCCGCGCTTCTGCTCCACCGGGAGCGAGCGCGGATCGTATTCGCGCGACAGGATCTTCGGCAGCCAGCGCGCGGCAATTGCCGGGTTCTGGCGCAGCGCCGGCACCGAAGCATAGGTCATCGTCACCGGGCATTGCGAACCGTTCTCGACCTGGCCGAACAGCAGGTAGGCGGCGGCGCGCGCGACCTGCCTTCCGGGCCGACCGGCTTCGCTGGGCTCCCACGGCAGCGAGTGCGTACCGTTCTCGATCAGCATGCTCATCAGGCGGTGCCAGGACGGATGGAATTCGACCTCGTCGATGCGATTGCCGGCGCGGTCGAAATTCACCAGCCGCGGCGAGAATTCGTTGGCCAGCCGCCCCAGGTCCAGCACCTCGCTGCTGCCCAGTGTGGCGCCGAGGGCGTCCAGCGTCTCCCTGGCCCAGCCGGCGCCTTCTCTCTCCAGGCCTTCACGCAGGGCGGGGTCGCAGCGGAACAGGTTGACGTCGCCGAAAGGCGGCGCCTGGTTGAATACCTCGTGCGTATCGAATCGGTTCATGGCCGCGCCTCCTTGCGTGGTGTCCACATGTTGTTGCACATAAGCATCATGGCTGGAAAGGAAAAGTTTCCTAATTGCACTACATCGGCGACAATACAGCGGTCCGGCACCGCAATCGAGTTATCGACAAGACAACAAGGCTAGCCTAAAGCCTTTTGCCGGGCAAGCACGACCTGTCCGAAACGACAGCTGCCGGACCTCAAGAGAGAGCCAGACACGCGACCGCATTGTGTTTTTTAATGCTCTTGAGAATCTTTCAGTGATACATTGTCTTCGGTTTGGTACACTCGTGCGGCTCCACCGGAACCCGTCGTTTCGGCCAAGATAAGAAAGCAGATATTTTAATAATGCGCCCCGGTTCACCAGCAGCAGCGAACGAGGATCCGCGCCATGCGCAGACGGCCCACGGACTGGATGCGCTCATGGAGGCGGCGGGCGACATCGCGTTCCGGATCGACCCGTCCGGCCTGATCCGCCAGGCCAGCCGGCGTACCCTGCGCCTGCTCGGCGCCGCCGAACTCCGCGGCACCTCCCTGCCCTCCCTCGCGCTCGAAGCCGACCAGCCCGCGCTGCGCAACGCCATCGTCGACGCCACCGCGCGCGCCGAACCGGTGCTGGTCGAAGCCCGCCTGCGCGCCGGCGAAAAGGACACCTGGTTCGAACTGCGCGTCAGCCTGCTGGACGGCGACCCGGATCTGCTGGCGGTTGGCCGCGACATGTCGTCCCAGCGCGCCACCGAGCAGCGCCTGCGCCACATGGCGACCCACGACGCCCTCACCGAACTGCCGAACCGCCTGCTGCTGTCCGACCGCATCCGCATGGTGATCGCGAACGCCCGCCGCTCCGGCCAGGGCTTTTCGGTCGCCACCATCGGCCTGGACGGCTTCAAGAAAGTCAACGACGGCCTCGGCCACCCGGTCGGCGACGCCGTGCTGCGCATGGCCGCCGGCCGCCTGCGCAAGACCCTGCGCGATTCCGACACCCTGGCCCGCGTCGGCGGCGACGAATTCGTCGCGGTCCTGCCGGGCACCTTCAACGAAGCGCAGATCAAGCTGGTCACCGGACGCCTGCTGGCCGCGCTGCAGTCGCCGTTCGAGATCGACAGCCACACGGTCTACCTGGGCGCCTCGATCGGGGTCTCGGTCTACCCGGACCACGCCGAGGACGAGGTACGCCTGGTGGCCCTGGCCGACAGCGCGATGAGCCGCGCGAAGGAAACCGGCAAGGCCCGCACCGTCACCTACAGCGCACGCGAGAGCGGCCCGCCCCAGCACGACATCTCGCTCGAAGCCGCGATGTTCTCGGCGGTACGCGAGGGCGAGTTCATGCTGTACTACCAGCCGATCGTCAGCAGCCGCACGCGCCGCATCGAAGGGTTCGAGACCCTGATGCGCTGGAAGCATCCGACCCTCGGCATGGTGCCGCCGGTGCGCTTCATCCCGATCGCCGAGACCAATGGCCTGATCAACATGCTGGGCGCCTGGGCGCTGAAGTCCGCCCTGGTGCAGCTGCGCCAGTTCGAGGAAGTCGCCAAGCGCGACCTCTACATCTCGGTCAATATCAGCCCGCGCCAGTTCCGCAACGACCGCTTCCTCTCGGTGCTGGACGACGCCCTCGCCTTTTCCGGCGCGCCCGGCGACAAGCTGGTGCTCGAGATCACCGAGGGTACGCTGATGGTCGATCCGGCCCACGCCGAGAGCATCCTCGGCAAGATGGCCGAACGCCGCGCGCGCATCGCGATCGACGATTTCGGCACCGGCTACTCCTCGCTGGCCTACCTGAAACGCTTCCCCATTTCGGTACTGAAGATCGACCGCGCCTTCATCAAGGACCTGCCCGCGTCCGAGAAGGATGCGGCGATCTGCAACGCCGTGCTCGACCTGGCCAAGCACCTCGACCTGTCGGTGGTGGCCGAAGGCGTCGAGACCGAAGAACAACTCACCTACGTGGAGTCGCGCGGCTGCGACTACGTGCAGGGCTACCTGACCGGAAAACCCATGTCGGCGCACGTTGCCCTGGCCGCGCTGAAGGAAGACCTGTACACCGAGCTGCTGCCGGACGACCTGCGCGCGGGCACAACATGAACCAGACACTCCAACTCGAGCGCTCGCCGAAAGCGGACGCCACCCTCGCACTGCTGTGGGAACGCATCCGCCGCCGCGGCGACATGCCCGGCTTCACGCGCGCCATCAACGCCATCCTGGCCTCGATGCGCGGCGAAGACGAGCGCGATTTCTCCATGACCCAGACCGTCCTGTCCGACCCCGTGCTGACGCAGAAGGTGCTGCGCCTGGCGAACAGCGGCATGTACTCGGCATTCGGCCAACGCATCAACACCGTCTCGAAAGCCGTGCTGGTGCTGGGTACCGAAGCCATTGGCCACCTGGCGCTGGGCCTGAAGCTGATCGAGGAGCTGAGCAAGTCCACGCCGGATTCGCTGCAGGCCCACATCGAGATGGAAAAGGCGGTGCTGGCCGGGATGGTGGCCCAGCAGGTCGCATCCATGGCGGACGTGCGCGACCCCGAGGAAGCGGTGGTCTGCTCGATCCTGCACTCGCTGGGCCGGATGATGGTGACTTTCTACCTGCCGGAGCGCTGGACCCTGCTCCAGCAGGCCGCGAGCGAAGGCGCGGAAGACGCCGCCGCGCTGGACCAGCTCGGCCTCACCCTCGAACAGGTCGGCCGCGCCACGGCCGAACAGTGGGGCCTGCCGCGCAACCTGATCGCCGGCATGCGCCGGATCGAACCGGGCGAACGCGGCGACGGTTTCGGCCACGACGACTGGCTGGCAGYGCTGGGCACCATGTCCTCGCAGTGCGCCGAGTCGCTGTGGCATGGCGACGAGCAGGGGCTCGAGCAGGTCGCCCAGCTGGCCTCGAGCTTCGCGCCGATGCTGGGCATCGAGCCGGACCACATCGTCGGCGCCATCGAGCAGGCGAAGGTCGAAGCGGCCGACGCCCGGCCAGATGATGTCGATAGCGCTCGAGACGGCCTACCACGGCCTGTCGTTCACGCGCGCCTTCGGCTTCCTGCGTAGCCGCCGCGAGGGCAAGTACAGCGCCAAGATCGGCCTCGGCGACGGCGCCCGCACCCTGCAGCCGAATCTGGTGTTCGACGACGCCTACGAGCCGAACGTGTTCTTCGCCTCGCTCGGCAGCGACCGCGTGATCTTCATCGAGAACGCACGCGACCCGAAATTCGCCAGCAAGCTGCCCGGCTGGTGGAAAGGCGCCCTCGGCTCGGCGCGCTGCTTCGTGATCATCCCGCTGTGCACCCACGGCGAACCGGTCGGCTTCATCTACGGCGACTGGGACGACCGCTTCCCCCAGGTCTTCCTGAGCCAGACCGAATTCGGACTGCTGAACGATTTGCGGGCGCTGGTGGTGAAGTCGGTGGAGCGCAGGCAGCAGCTCGAGGCTGTCGCGACGCGCGCCTAAGCACCGCTACAATGCCGTCGCTCCCGCGACGGCGGGATAGTGCCCTTGGCACTCCCCCCGGTTTGTCAGTGTCTCGCCAGCGCAAGCAGAACCTGGGTCCCCGCCTTCGCGGGGACGACGGTAATCGAATCAGATACGCGGCGTGCTGACCCGCACATCCCCGCACTGGGCGCGATGCATCAGCGCATGATCGATCAGCACCAGCGCCAGCATCGCCTCGGCGATCGGCGTGGCGCGGATGCCGACGCAGGGATCGTGGCGGCCGAAGGTTTCGACGCTGACCGGGTTGCCGTCCTTGTCGATCGAGCGGCGCGGCGTGCGGATCGACGAGGTCGGCTTGATCGCGATCGAGACCGTGATGTCCTGGCCGGTCGAGATTCCGCCCAGCACGCCGCCGGCGTTGTTGCCGACGAAGCCTTCCGGGGTCAGCTCGTCGCCATGCTCGGAACCCTTCTGCGCCACCGACAGGAAGCCGGCGCCGATCTCGACGCCCTTCACTGCGTTAATGCCCATCATGGCGTAGGCGATGTCGGCGTCCAGCTTGTCGTACAGCGGCTGGCCGAGGCCGACCGGGACGTTCTTCGCCACCACGTCGATGCGCGCGCCGATCGAGTCGCCGGCGCGGCGCAGCTCGTCCATCGCGGTTTCCATGCGCGCGATCAGGTCGGCGTCCGAGGTCGCGGCGAAGAAGGGATTCGCATGCACGTGTTCGAAGGACTGGAACGGGACGGCGATGTCGCCGAGCTGGGACATGCAGCCCATGAACTCGGTGCCGTAGTGCTCGCGCAGCCACTTCCTGGCGATCGCGCCGGCGCCCACCACCGGCGCGGTCAGGCGCGCCGAGGAACGGCCGCCGCCGCGCGGGTCGCGCACGCCGTACTTGTGCCAGTAAGTGTAGTCGGCGTGGCCCGGACGGAAGGTGTCGGCGATGTTACCGTAGTCCTTGCTGCGCTGGTCCTCGTTCGGGATCAGCAGCGCGATCGGGGTGCCGGTGGTGACGCCCTCGTAGACGCCGGACAGGATCTGCACGCGGTCGGCTTCCTGGCGCTGGGTCACGTGGCGCGAGGTGCCTGGCTTGCGGCGGTCCAGCTCGGGCTGGATATCGGCCTCGGAAAGAGCGAGCCCTGGAGGGCAGCCATCGATGACGCAGCCGATGGCCGGGCCATGCGACTCGCCGAAAGTGGTGACGGAAAACAGCTTGCCAAAGGTATTGCCGGACATGGATGCGTGCGAGATAAGTAAACGGAATGGTCGATTCTACCAGCAGGACCCGGGCCATGGTGGAGAGGGGTGGTGGAACAACGCTTTCGATGTTGCCTTAAAGAATTTTTTTCTGTCGAGCTGGCAACTCAGATATACTAGATTTCATTGTTCCATGCCAACTTGGAGATACAGCAATGCCCGCACCGACGACGCCTCAGGGCCAGGCGCAGGACGACGAACTGGTGTTCGTCGACGAAGCGCCGACAGCCTCCGGCGGCGCCCCGGACAACGAAGCCGGCAGCGCCGGCGCGTGGCGGGTGCTGATCGTCGACGACGACGCCGACGTCCACTCGACGACCACCTTCGCCCTCGGCAGCCTCGAACTGCACGGCCGCAAGCTCGCTTTCCTGCATGCCTACTCGGCCGCCGAGGCGCGTGCCCTGCTGGAGCGCGAAGGCGACATCGCCGTGGTCCTGCTCGACGTCGTCATGGAAGAGGCGGACGCCGGCCTGCACCTGGTGCGGCACATCCGTGAAACCCTGGGCCGGCACGACCTGCGCATCATCCTGCGCACCGGCCAGCCCGGCTATGCGCCCGAGATGGACGCCATCCGCGGCTACGACATCAACGATTACCGGACCAAGTCCGAACTCACGCGCACCAAGCTCTACACCTCGGTGGCGTCGGCGATCCGCGCCTACGAGCAGATCCGCGCGCTGGAAGCGAGCCGCCAGGGCCTGGCCGAAGTGGTGCGCGCCAACGCCGAGCTGATGGCGCAGCGCACGGTCGGCGGCATGGCCGACGGCATCCTGCGCGAAGCGGCGCGCCTGATCGGCCAGCCCGCGCCCGGCCTGATGTGCTCCTGCCTCGGCGGCCCGCAGGCGGCGGCATGGCAGGTGCTGGCAGCCAGCCGCGACAAGGCCGCGCTGGCGCCGGGAGGCATGCTGCCCGCGGGCGGCGACGGCGCCGCGGCGGCGATCCGCCAGACCCTGCTCGAACAACGCCACATCTTCGGCGAGCGCTACCTCACCCTTTATTTCGGCGGCAAGGCCCACTGCGATTTCGCCACCTGGATCGAGCTGGAACGTCCGCTGGATCCCCTGCGCCGCGGCCTGCTGGAGCTGTTCGCGTCGAATATCGCGGTCGGCCTCGACAACGTGGCCCTGCTGACCGACCTCCAGCGCGCCGCCTTCTACGACCCGCTGACCGGCCTGCCGAACCGCACCCGCCTGGTCGAACTGATCGATGAAGGCATCAGCCGCAACACCAACGTGGCGGACGAGGTCCTGTGCCTGGTCGACCTCGACCACTTTGCCGAGATCAACGACGCCCTCGGCCACCAGTTCGGCGATGCCCTGCTGGTCGCGGTGGCCCAGCGCCTGCGCGCCCGGCTCCATTCGCGCCTGCAGCTGGCGCGCATCGGCAGCGACATCTTCTGCGTGCTGGGCGACTCCGCCGAGGTCGATCCGGAAGCGATCCGCGCCCTGTTCGCGGCGCCCTTCTCGATCGAGGGCCAGGACCTGCAGGTCTCGATCACGCTCGGCCTGGTGCGCCTGATGGAGCACGACGGCAGCGGCGCCGACGCCCTCAAGGACGCCGACATCGCCCTCAAGCGCGCCAAGAGCCGCCAGCGCGGCGGCCATTTCTACTTCTCGCGCGGCATGGGCGTCGAGATCCGCGAACGGGTGCGCCTGATGCACGCACTGCGCAGCGGCTTCGCGCGCGGCGAACTGTTCCTGGCCTTCCAGCCCCAGGTGGAACTGGGCGCCCACCGCCCCTTCGGCGCCGAAGCCCTGCTGCGCTGGCGCACCGAGGACGGACGCCTGGTACCGCCCGACCGCTTCATCCCGATCGCCGAATCATCGGGCCTGATCATCGAGATCGGCGAATGGGTGCTGCGCCAGGCCTGCGCCGAGCTGATGCGCCTGCGCGCGGCCGGCTACCTGGACTTCACGATGTCGATCAACGTGTCCCAGGTGCAGTTCCGCCACCCGGGCTTCCTCGACATGCTGCGCCAGGCGCTGGTGGACACCGGCGCGCCGCCGGAGCGAGTCGAGCTGGAAATCACGGAATCGATGGCGATGGAAGAGCCGGACCTGCTGATCGAGCGCCTCGCCGCGATCAAGCGCACCGGCGTCTCGATCGCGATCGACGACTTCGGCACCGGCTTCTCGTCGCTGTCCTACCTGCAGCGCCTGCAGGTCGACCGCCTGAAGATCGACCGCGCCTTCGTCACCGAGATCACGGGCTCGGCGCGCGGCAGCAGCATTGCTGAAATGGTGATCGAGCTGGGACGCAACCTCGGGCTGTCGATCATCGCCGAAGGCGTCGAGGACGAGCGCCAGGCGCAGATCCTGCAGGCGCTGGGCTGCCCGCTGGCGCAGGGCTTCCTGTTCTCGCGGCCGCTGGCGCCGGAGCAGCTGCTGGAGTGGCTGGGGGCGGATGCGCTGACGCGCGCGGCTTGAATATCAACTACGTCGTTCCCGCGGAGGCGGGAACCCAAGTGCGCCGCGAACTGAGGACGCCTGCCTGCACTACTCAAGCAAACCTGGATCCCCGCCTGCGCGGGGATGACGGTCTTCAGGCCAACACTTAGTCGTCAGCCGCCTGTTCCGCCGGCCAATCCCGGATATACGCCTTCAACATCCGGTTCTCGAAACTTTGCGCCTCCAGCACCGCCTTGGCGACGTCATAGAACGAGATCACGCCCAGCAGGGTGCGGGCATTCATTACCGGC
This sequence comes from Massilia sp. 05N420, assembly GCF_056397205.1. NCBI lineage: Bacteria > Pseudomonadati > Pseudomonadota > Betaproteobacteria > Burkholderiales > Oxalobacteraceae > Massilia > Massilia sp. 05N420. Next base: position 48,671 of record NZ_JBFTMX010000025.1, on the reverse strand, counting down.
AGGTAGCGCGCATGCTTTTCCAGCATGATGCGGCGCACCTCGTTGACCTCGGTGTCCGGGGTCACGGTGATCGGGCTGTCGTCCATGTGCTTGCGCACGCTGCCGGCGGCGGTTGCGCTGCCGAAGGTATTGACGGCCTGGATCACTTCGCGGAAGGTCAGCATGCCGACCAGGTCGCCGTATTCCATTACCACCAGAGAACCGATATCGCGCTCCGCCATCGTCGCCGCGGCGTCGGCCAGCGGCGTGTCCGGAGACACCGTGTAAAGGATATCGCCTTTCACCTGCAGGATTTCAGATACTTTCATAGTGGTCACCATGTCGTGGGTACGTGGTACGGGAGCGCTGGGAACGAGAGAGCTGGACACTGGATTCGGAGGTACTTGGACCTTATTCAACACATAACGCCGACTCTAGCCTATGCCTTCCGAAAAAGCCATACTTGCGCGCTAACAAACTTGCGCAAATGATGATTTAAAGCCACTCGCGATGTCGCATTGCTATCGGCTGGTGGTAGGATGCCGCTCGTCACCATCACTACGGATGAACAGATCATGAGCGGTCCCAGGTATCCCGGCTTCGACACCCTGTCCCTGCACGCCGGCGCCAGCCCCGACCCGGCCACCGGCGCGCGCGCCACACCGGTGTATTTCACGTCCTCGTTCGCGTTCCGCGATGCGGACCACGCGGCCTCGCTGTTCAATATGGAACGCGCCGGCCACGTCTATTCCCGCCTCTCGAACCCGACCAATGCCGTGCTCGAGGAGCGTATCGCCGCCCTCGAAGGCGGCGTGGCCGGCATCGCCACCGCCAGCGGCCAGGCCGCGCTGCACCTGGGCCTGTCCACCATCGCAGGCGCCGGCAGCCACGTGGTCGCCTCGCGCGCCCTCTACGGCGGCTCGCACAACCTGCTTGCCTACACCCTCAAGCGCTTCGGCATCGAGACCAGCTTCGTCGATCCGCGCGACCTCGACGCCTGGCGCGCCGCGATCCGGCCCGAAACCAAGGTGCTGTTCGGCGAAACCCTGGGCAACCCGGGCTTGGACGTGCTCGACATCCCGCGCGTGGCGGCACTGGCCCACGAGCACGACCTGCCGCTGATGGTCGACGCCACCCTGAGTACGCCCTGGCTCCTGAGACCCTTCGATCACGGCGCCGATCTGGTGTTCCACTCGGCCACGAAATTCCTGTGCGGGCACGGCACCGCGATCGGCGGCCTGCTGGTCGACGGCGGCAGCTTCGACTGGCAGCGCGCCCATGCGCGCACGGGACGCTTCGCCGAACTGTGCGAGCCTTATGAGGGCTTCCACGGCATGGTGTTTGCCGAGGAATCGACGGTCGGCGCCTTCGCCCTGCGCGCGCGGCGCGAAGGCTTGCGCGACTTCGGTGCGGCGATGAGCCCGCACAATGCCTTCGCCATCCTGCAAGGCATCGAAACCCTGGGCCTGCGCATGGAGCGCCACGTGGCCAACGCGCGCAAGCTGGTCGAATTCCTGGTGAGCCATCCGGCGGTGGAATCGGTGGTCTGGCCCGAGCTCGAAAGCCATCCCGACCACGAGCTGGCGAAGACCCTGCTGCCGCGCGGCTGCGGCGGCGTGTTCTCCTTCCACCTGCGCGGCGGACGCGCGGCCGGCAAGCGCTTCATCGACGCTTTGCGCCTGTTCTCGCACCTGGCCAACGTCGGCGATGCGAAATCGCTGGCGATCCACCCCGCCTCGACCACACACTTCCGGGTCCCTGCCGACCAACTGGCCGCGGCCGGGGTCGGCGAAGGCATGATCCGCATCTCAAGCGGCCTCGAAGATGCCGACGACCTGATCGAAGACCTGACGCGCGGGCTGAAGCTGGCCCAGAAGGGAGCCTGAAATGATCTACGAGATCAACGGCGCTCCAGCCTACAGCTACACCGGCGGCAAGGCCTTCGATGCCCGGCAGCCCACCATCGTCTTCCTGCACGGCGCCCAGAACGACCACTCGGTGTGGGCCCTGCAGAGCCGCTACTTTGCCTGGCACGGCTGGAACGTGCTGGCGCCCGACCTGCCCGGCCACGGCCGCAGCGGCGGCCAAGCCCTCGACAGCGTCGAGTCTATGGCCGACTGGCTGCTGGCCCTGCTGGATGCGGCGGGCGCCGGCCAGGCCGTGCTGGCCGGCCACAGCATGGGCTCATTGATTGCGCTGGAAGCCGCCCACCGCGCGCCCGGCCGGGTGACGGGCTTGGCCCTGCTCGGCACGACCTGGCCGATGAAGGTATCCGACGCCCTCCTCGCCGCCTCGAAGGACCGGCTGCAGGAGGCGATCGACATGGTCAATATCTGGTCGCACACCGGCCCCCTGCCGCGCCCGGCCTGCCCGGCGCCCGGCTTTTCCGTCACGGGCCTGTCGCGCCGCCTGATGCAGCGCCTGGCCGAGCAGAACCCGGACCAGCTCTTCCTCACCGACTTTTCGGCCTGTAATGCCTACGTCAACGGCGGCGCGGCGGCCGCCGGAATCAGTTGCCCGACCCTGTTCGTTCTGGGCGCGCGCGACGTCATGACTCCGCCGCGTTCCGCGCAGGCGCTGACGTCGGCCATCGGGCATGGCAAAATCGTCACCGTGGATGCCGGCCACGCCATGATGGCCGAGCAGCCCGACGCAGTCCTCGACGCGCTGATCGCCTTCGCCGGCAGACAATGAGAGGAGACCTTCAGATGGCGGCCGTTCGCTACAGCAGCTTTGCGGAGTTCTATCCCTGCTACCTGACCCAGCACGACAACCGCCTGTGCCGGCGCGCCCATTTCATCGGGACCTCGTCGGCCATCGCCGCGATCGCCCAGTACCTCGACAGCCTGAATGCCTGGTGGCTGCTGTTCGCACTGGTGAGCGGTTATGGCGGGGCCTGGATCGGCCACTTCGTCTACGAAAAGAACCGCCCGGCGAGCTTCGGCAATCCCTGGTGGTCGTTCCGGGCCGACTGGGTAATGTACTGGCAGATGCTGACCGGAAAGCTCAGCTGGTAACGTTGACGAGGCTCAGCAGGCCATCGGCCGAAGCCTGCTTCAGGTCGGCATCGGCGGCGGCGACCGCCTCCTTGGTCAGCTCGGCGGCATCCTGCACGCCGAAAGCCTGGTTGCGGCCGGCCGTCTTGGCCAGATAGAGGCAGAGGTCCGCCAAGTGGACCAGCTGTTCCCAGCCGGGGGCGGCCTCATTGTCGGCCGGGTTCGGGCAGAAGCCGATCGATACCGTGACGGTCAGCTCGCGCTCCTCGGCGACGATGGCGGTGCCGGACACCGACGCCAGCAAGCGGCCGCAGACCTTGCGTGCCTCGTCGGTGGCGACGCCGGGCAGGTAGGCCAGGAATTCCTCGCCGCCCCAGCGGATCAGCACATCCTGTTCGCGCAGCGCGCCCGCCAGGCGCGAGGCCACGTTTTTCAGGACCACGTCGCCGGCGCCATGGCCGAAGCGGTCGTTGATCGACTTGAAGTGGTCGACGTCGAGCAGCAGGAAGACGCCGCCGCCCTTGGCCTCGCCGCGGCTGCGCTGGGCGTGCAGTTGCGGCACGACCTGCTCGTAGAAGTAGTGGCGGTTGAACAGGCCGGTGAGCGAGTCGCGGGTGCTCTGCAGGAACAGCTGTTCGTTCTTCAGCTTCAGCGTGGCGTTCGCCTTCCTGACGCGGGCGTACAGCAAGGCAATCAGGGCCACCGCGGCCAGGGTCGTCGCGCTGAGCAGCACCCACATGCTGCGCAGGCGCTTGACGTTGGCCAGTTCGGCCGCCTTCAGCTCGCTTTCGTGGTGCAGCGCGCTCAACTCGGCCTGCTTCTTCTGGACCGCATAGGCGCGCTGCAGCGCCTGGTAGGACAGCTGCTTTTCCTTGCGCCAGGCGGCCAGCGAGACCGAGCCGGCCTTTTCGTAGATCGTCAGCGCGTCGTCGCCCCAGCCGACCTGGTTCAGCGCGTGGCCGTAATCCAGCAGCATGCGCACATAGCGCTCGTCGCCCTGCATGCCGGCCAGCGCCTTGTCGACCATGGCGCGGCCGCCGGCGATGTTGCGGAAATAGATGGTGGCGATGCCGAGCTGGAAGGATGCGAGGCGACTGCCGGTGTCGTCCTCGAACTCGCGCGCGATCCGCAGCGCCGCTTCGCTGGTGCGGGCGGCCTCGCCGAAACGGCGGGACTGGATATAGAGTTCGGCCAGGTTCGCCATCGGCACGGCCAGGCTCTCGCGGGCCTGGAGTTTTTCGAGGGTCTCGACGGCCGCCAGCAAGGCCTTCTCGGCGCGCTTCTGGTTGCCGGCGCGGGCGGCGGCCGCGTATTCCGTCAGCCTGGCGTGGGCCAGCTGGGCCGGGATGCCGCGGCTCCTGGCGATGGAAACCAGTTCGTCGGTCAGGGACAGGGCCTGGGCCGCGCCGGCAGTGCCATTGCCGGCCAGCAGGCGCACCTGTTCGCGCAGCGCCATCGACAAGGCGTCCGGGTCGCCGCCCGCGCGCGCCAGTGCGACCGCGCGCGCCATGAAGTCGAGGGCGTCGTCGACGCGGCCTTCCTGGTCGGCCAGCAGGCCCTGGGCGACCAGGGCGCGGGTCTGCAGGTGGACATCGCGGCTGTCGGCGGCCAGCGCGGCGCCGTCCTCGACGAGGCGACGCGCCGCATCCTGGTCGTGTACCAGCCTGGACAGCACCAGGCCGTGGCTGAGCATGGCCTTGGCCAGCAGGTTATCGTCGCGGGATTCGCGGGCTATCTGTTCCGCCTGGACGGCGGCATCGAGGGCTTCGTGCTTCCTGCCGCGCCAGAACCATGCGCGGCTGCTTTCCACCAGGACCAGGCCCAGCTGCGGTCCGCTGCGCCCTTGCTTCAGGATATCGAGCCTGCGCAGGGCGTCGAGGGGCATGACATAGGCTTCCTCGCGGGCATTGATCAGCTCGTGATTGAATTCGTACTGGTCGTCGCCGGCATGGGCCAGCGCAGTCCAGCACAGGAACAGCAGGCCCAAGAGGAAGCGGCGCACAACCATGTGGTCTCCAAACGTATGCCGCCAATAGTAACATCGGGCAACGTTTGATTCCACAATTCAACTGTATCCGTAGCGAAACAGAAACGGAACCGTTGGTGAACAGGCTATTTAACAACAAAATGGTCCGCCAAGCTCTGGTCCAGCCCGCGCTCCACGGCCGCCTCGACCCGGCGCGCCAGCGCCGCCGTATCCAGCGCCAGCGGCGAGTTCTGCGCAGTCTCGACAGCCCCCGTTCCCGGCGCAGGCGGGCCCTCGACCCCGGCGCCGCCGAACACGAACAGGCGGTAGACGTCGGACAGGCGGACCAGGCCTGGGTCGACCAACAGAACCCAGCCGTCGCCGCCTTCGCGCGCGCCGCGGCCCCAGATCGCCTTGACGGACTCCTCCGCGTGCACCCGGCCCACCCAGCCCGCCGCCACCATCTGATCCAGCAGCAGGGACATCTCGTCGTAGCCGATGCGGGTGTGGGCGCGGATCTGGGCGCCGGTCGCCAGCGCGGTGCCGGTGGTCGCGGCGGCGCCGTGGAGCACCTTCAGGATCGCCATCGCATCGACGAAGGCGCCGCCCGGCAGCGGTTCATACCACCAGCGCTCGTACTTCACCACCGGCAGCGCGGCGGTGAGCAGCGCGCCCACCAGGGTGATCAGCCAGGACAGATACATCCACAGCAGGAACAGCGGCAGCGCCGCCAGCGCGCCGTAGATGATGGCGTAGGTCGGGAACTGGCGGATGAAGATGGCGAACACGCGCTTGGCGATCTCGAAGGCGACCGCCGCCACCAGCCCGCCCCACAGGGCGTCGCGCCAGTCGACCCAGCGGTTCGGCACCGTCATGTAGAGCAGCGTGTAGGCGCCGGTGGTCAGCGCCACCGACATGGCGGTATAGAACAGGGTGCCGATGAAGGGAACGGCGCTCATCAGGCCCGTGGTGGCGCTGAACAGCTGGGAAGTAAGGGTCAGCGAGATGCCGAACAGCAGCGGCCCGAGCGTCACCAGGGCCCAGTAGATCAGCACCCGCTGCACCAGCGGCCGCGGGCGCTTGACCCGCCAGATCTGGTTGAACGCGCGCTCGATCATGCCGATCATGGCCGCCGTGGTCAGCACCAGGGCCACCGCGCCCACCGCCGACAGCTTGGTCGCCTTGCTGGCGAACTGGGTCAGGTTCGAGGTGATCGTGTTCGCGATCGCCTTCGGCATCACCATCTGCACGAAGTAATGGTCGAGGGAGGAGCGCAGCTGGCCGAAGATCGGAAAGGTGGTGAAGATCGCCAGCACGATGGTCAGCAGCGGCACCAGGGCCAGCGTGGTGGTGAAGGTGAGGCTGCCCGCCACCTGCGGCAGCTTCTCGGTCAGCAGGCGGCGGCGCGCGAAGCGCACCAGGTCGCGCACCTCGGCCCAGGTCAGGCCGCGCACCTTGTCGACGCCGACGTTGATCATCTCGCTGGTGGAACGGGAAATACTGGAGACGGTTTTGGAAAGCATTGGACCCTGGTAGCGGCGCGCGGTCATGTCGCGCTTCGTGTCATATTATAAAGCGCCCTATAATACCAACGATGAACCCAACCAATCCGATCATCCTCGTCCTCTATTACTCTCGACATGGCAAGACACGCAAGCTCGCCGAACTCATTGCCCAGGGCGTGGAAAGCGTCCCCGGCGCGGAGGCGCGCCTGCGCACCGTGCCGGCGGTGTCGACGGTGGCCGAAGCCACCGAGCCGGACATCCCACGAAGCGGCGCTCCCTATGTCGAGCTCGAGGACCTGGCGGAATGCGCCGGACTGGCCCTGGGTTCGCCCACCCGGTTCGGCAATATGGCGGCGGCGATGAAGTACTTCCTCGACGGGACCTCGGCACAGTGGCTGTCCGGCACCCTGTCGGGCAAGCCGGCTGCCGTCTTCACCTCCACCGGCAGCCTGCACGGCGGCCAGGAATCGACCCTGCTGTCGATGATGATTCCGCTGCTGCACCACGGCATGATGGTGATGGGCCTGCCCTACACCATGCCGGAACTGATGACCACCGAAAGCGGCGGCAGCCCCTACGGCGCGACCCACTGGTCCGGCGTGGACGGCAACCGGCCGATCACGGACGACGAGAAGCGGCTCGCGATCGCGCTGGGCCGGCGCCTGGCGCTGGCGAGCCGCAATCTGCAGGGGATGGAGTAGGACATGCAAGTGCATCGGGTATTCCATACGGGGGCGGTGACCAGCCTGGTCATCCTGTGCGTCTGGCTGCTTGCCTGGGAAATCGTAGTCGCCCCGCTGCATCCGGGCGGCTCTCTGCTGGCGCTGAAAGCGCTGCCGCTGCTGCTGCCGCTGCGCGGCGTGATCAAACGCGACCTGTACACGCTGCAGTGGTCGTCGATGGTCATCCTCATCTACTTCGTCGAAGGCGTGGTGCGGGCCTGGAGTGACAAGACCGACATCTCGCGCATCATGGCGCTGGGCGAGGTGCTGCTGGTCGTCTCCTATTTCATGTTCGCCCTGCTCTACCTGCGCCCCTACAAGAAGCAGGCCCAGAAGCTGGCGAAGGAGTTGCTCGACAAGGTAAAAGTACCGCATGACTGATTCCGTATCCGATCTCTTCCTGGCGCATTGCCGCGAGCTGATCGGCGTCGAGCACGTCCTCACCGGCGAGGCCGACGTCGCCCCCTACCTGACCGACTGGCGCGGCCGCTTCACCGGCCGTGCGCGCGCCGTGCTGCGCCCCCTCGACGCCGCCCAGGTGGCCGGCCTGGTGCGCCTGTGCGCCGCCCACCGCGTGCCCGTCGTGCCGCAGGGCGGACGCACCGGCCTGGTGGTCGGCAGCGTGCCGGACGAATCCGGCCATGCCGTGGTGCTGTCGCTGCGCCGCCTGAACCGCATCCGCGCCATCGATCCGGTCAACCGCACCATGACGGTGGACGCCGGCTGCATCCTGCACGACATCCAGCAGGCCGCGAGCGATCACGGCATGCTGTTCCCGCTGTCGCTGGCGGCGGAGGGCAGCTGCACCATCGGCGGCAACCTKGCGACGAATGCCGGCGGCACCGGCGTCCTGCGCTACGGGAACACGCGCGAACTCTGCCTCGGCCTCGAAGTCGTCACCGCCCGCGGCGAGCTGTGGGACGGCCTGCGCGGCCTGCGCAAGGACAATACCGGCTACGACCTGCGCGACCTGTACATCGGCGCCGAAGGCACCCTCGGCGTGATCACCGGCGCCGTGCTCAAGCTCTTCCCGCAGCCGAAGGCCGGCATCACCGCCCTGGTGGCGCTGTCCAGCTGCCGCGATGCCCTGGGGCTGCTGGGCATGGCCCAGGACACCGCCGGCCCGACCCTGACCGGCTACGAGCTGATGAGCGACGTCTGCCTGCGCCTGGTCGGCAAGCACTTCCCCGACCTGCCGCGGCCCTTCCCGCAGCGCCATCCCGAGTACGCCTTGCTCGAACTGTCCAGCCACGAGTCGGAGCAGCACGCGGTGCGCCTGCTGGAAGAGACCATCGAGCGCGCGCTGGAAGCCGGCCTGGCCCAGGATGCCGTGGTGGCGACCTCGATCGCCCAGTCGCGCGCCCTGTGGGCGATCCGCGAGCACATCCCGCTGGCCCAGGCCGCGGACGGCAAGAACATCAAGCACGACATCTCGGTCCCGATCTCGCGCATCGCCGATTTCGTCGAAAAGACCGACGTCCTGCTCGAACACGCCTGGCCGGGCGTGCAGGTGGTGTGCTTCGGCCACCTGGGCGACGGCAACCTGCACTACAACATCGCGCCGCCCGAGGGCACCCCGCACGAAGCCTTCCTCGCCTACCAGGGCGACGTCAACCGCATCGTGCACGACAACGTGGCGGCCTTCGGCGGATCGATTTCCGCCGAGCACGGCATCGGCGCCCTGAAGCGCGACGAACTGCCGCGCTACAAGACCCAGGTCGAACTCGACCTGATGCGTGCCATCAAGGCAGCCCTGGACCCGCTCGGCATCATGAACCCTGGCAAAATTCTTTGACCGGAGATCCTTCATGATGCGCCATTTCCTCCTCCTCGCCGCCACCCTGCTGCCGGCCGCCGTCCAGGCCCAGGACGTGTACAAATGTACGCACGAGGGCAAGACCAGCTACGGCGACCAGCCCTGCGCGCAAGGCGCGTCGACAGCCCTGCCGCCGGCGCCGGCCGGCATCTCGATCTCGGACCAGATCGGTCCGCAGGGCGGCGACGCCCGCACCCTGCTGGAACTGGAAAAGGCCCGCATCGCCCGCGAGAAGGCGGCGGAGAAGCAGGGCCGCGTCGAGGTCCGGCAAGCGCGTGCAGTCCAGGCCCAGCGCAAGAAATGCGACAAGCTGCGCCTGCGCCACAAATGGGCGGAAGAAGACCTGGCCCATACCGCGCACGGGCCGAAGCATGAGGCGGCGCGCATCAAGCTGAGGCGCCAGGCCGAAACCCTGGCGGTGGAATGTCCGGCCTAGGGCTGCTGTCGCGCTGGCTGCTGTTCGGCGAGTGGCGCGCGCATCCGATGCGCGCCCTGCTCGCCGTCGCCGCGATCGCGGTCGGCGTCGCCATGGGCTTCGCCATCCACCTGATCAATGCCGCCGCCTTCAACGAATTCTCGGCCGCCATCCAGAGCCTGGCAGGCCAGGCCGACCTGCAGGTGCGCGGGCGTGAAGCCCAGTTCGACGAAAGCATCTATCCGCGCCTGGCCACGCATGAAGGCGTGGCGCTGGCCTCGCCCGTGCTGGAACTCGATGCCGCATTGGCCGGCAGGCCGGGTTCGCTGAAGGTCGTCGGCCTCGACGCCCTGCGCGCCGGCTACGTCTCGCCCGACCTGGCCGGCGTGCCGCAAAAGGGCCGTGGCGCCGACGTGCTGGCCGACGACACCATCTTCCTTTCGCCCGCCGCCCAGAACTGGCTCGGCGCGCAGGCCGGCGCCACCCTGATGCTGCGCGCCGGCACCCGGAACGTGCCGCTGCGCGTGGCCGGCCCCATCCTGCGCGCCCGCAGCGGCCAGCGCCTGGGCGTGATGGACATCGGCGCCCTGCAGTGGCGCTTCCACCAGCTCGGCAAGCTGTCGCGCATCGACCTCAAGCTGCGCGACGGCGTCGACCGCGCCGCCTTCGAGGGCGGCCTGGCACGCGAGCTGGAACGCGATTTCCCGGGCCGCTTCACGGTGGCGGCACCGAACGACGCCAACCAGGAGAGCCGCAACAATAATCTCAGCCGCGCCTACCGCGTCAACCTGACGGTGCTGGCCTTGGTGGCCCTGTTCACCGGCGCCTTCCTGGTGTTCTCGACCCAGGCCCTGTCGGTGCTGCGGCGGCGCAGCCAGTTCGCGCTGCTGCGGGTGCTGGGCCTGCCGCGCCGCCTCCTGCTGCGCCAGGTGCTGCTCGAAGGCGCCAGCCTCGGCGTGATAGGCGCCCTGCTCGGCATCGCCGCGGGTTACGGACTGGCGGCGGCCGCGCTGGCCTTCTTCGGCGGCGACCTCGGCGCCGGCTACTTCCCCGGCGTGAAGCCGACCGTCCACTTCACGCCGGTGGCGGCGAGCGTGTTCTTCCTGCTCGGCCTGGGCGTGGCCCTGCTGGGCTGCGCGGCGCCGGCCTGGGAAGCGGCGCGCGCCCGGCCCGCCGTCGCCCTCAAGTCCGGCAACGACGAGACCGCGTTGGCCCGCCTGGCGCGCATCTGGCCCTCGCTGCTCTGCCTCGGCGCGGCCGCAGCCTGCGCCTTCGCCCCGCCGGTGTTCGAGCTGCCGCTGTTCGGCTATCTTGCAGTGGCCCTGCTGCTGATCGGCGGGATCGGCCTGATGCCGCGCCTGGCGGCCAGCAGCTTCCGCTTTCTGAACCGCCTGCACATGCGGCGCGGCTCAGGCCATCCGGAACGCGCGCCTTCGCCGGTGCTGTCGCTGGCGCTGGCGCGGCTCGCCAATGCGCCGGGCCAGGCATCGATCGCCCTGGGCGGCGTGCTGGCCAGCTTCAGCCTGATGGTAGCGATGGGCATCATGGTGGCCAGCTTCCGCGTCTCGGTGGACGACTGGATGCTGCACATCCTGCCGGCCGACCTCTACGTGCGCACCGCCAGCGGCGGCAATACCGGCGGCCTCGGACCCGCCGAACAGGCGGCGATCGCCGCGCTGCCGGGCGTCGCGCAGGCAGCCTTCCTGCGCACCCGCCCGCTGTCGCTCGACCCGGCGCGGCCGAACATCAGCCTGGTCGCGCGCGATATCGATGCCGCCGACCCGGGCCGCCTGCTGGCCCTGGTCGGCGCGAGCGCTCCGGCGCCGGCCGGCGAACTGCCGGCATGGGTGTCGGAAGCCATGAGCGACCTGTACGGCATGCATGCCGGCCAGCGGATCGAACTGCCGCTGGGCGGCCGCAAGCAAGTCTTCTTCATCGCCGGCGTCTGGCGCGACTATGCCAACCAGTCCGGTTCGGCAATCGTCAGGCTGGCGGACTACCGCCGCCTGACCGGCGACACCACCGTCACCGATGCCGCGCTGTGGGCCGCCGACGGCACGCAGCCGGAATCCATCGCCGCGCGGCTGCGCGCCCTGCCCTTCGGCGCCAGCCTGCAACTGGCCAGCCCCGGCGAGATCCGCGCCGCCAGCCTGCGCATCTTCGACCGCAGCTTCGCCGTCACCTATCTGCTGGAGGCGATCGCGATCGCCATCGGCCTGTCCGGGGTGGCCGCCACCTTCTCGGCCCAGACCCTGGCGCGCGCCCGCGAATTCGGCATGCTGCGCCACGTGGGCGTGTCGCGCGGCCAGGTGCTGCGCATCCTGGCGCTGGAAGGCGGCTCGCTGACCGTGCTGGGCGTGGCCACCGGCTTCGCCCTCGGCCTGCTCATCAGCCTGATCCTGGTCTACGTGGTGAACCCGCAATCCTTCCACTGGACCATGCAGCTGCACCTGCCCTGGTCCCTGCTCGGCAGCGTGGCCGCGGTGCTGGTGGCGGCCTCGGTCGCCACCGCGCTGGTGTCGGGCCGCTATGCGCTGTCCGGCGGGCCGGTGCGCGCCGTGCGGGAGGACTGGTGATGCGCCTGCTCTGCCTGCTGATCGCCATGCTGTCCCTGCTGGCCGGCGCCGCCCTTGCGGGCCCGCCGCAATTCGCGCCGGTGACGCCCGGCCGCGCCCTCGTGTTCCCGCAGGACTATGGCGCCCATCCCGGGCACCGCACCGAATGGTGGTACGTGACCGGCTGGCTGAACACGCCTGACGGCAAGCCGCTCGGCTTCCAGGTCACATTCTTTCGCAGCCGCACCGAACACGATCCGGATAATCCCAGCGCCTTCGCGCCGAAGCAGCTGGTGATCGGCCACGCCGCCCTGTCCGATCCGGCTGCCGGCCACCTGCTGCACGACCAGCGCAGCGCGCGCGAAGGCTTCGGCCTGGCATGGGCGAAAACCGGCGATACCGACGTCAAGCTCGAAGACTGGCGCATGCGGCGCGGGCCGGACGGCCGCTACCTGGTCTCGGTCCGCGGCGGCCAGCTGGCCTTCGAACTGCAGCTCACGCCGACCCAGCCGGTGCTGCTCGAAGGCGAGGCCGGGTTTTCGCGCAAGGGCCCGCAAGCCGGGCACGCCAGTTATTATTACAGCGAGCCCCACCTGGCAGTGTCGGGCACGGTGACCAGCAGGGGCAAGCCGGTATCGGTCAAGGGCACGGCCTGGCTCGACCACGAATGGTCCAGCCAGGTGCTGGACACGAATGCGGCCGGCTGGGACTGGACCGGGATCAATCTGGATGACGGCGGCGCCCTGATGGCCTTCCAGATCCGCGCCAGGGATGGCGCCAAGCTGTGGGCCCACGCCACCCTGCGCGATGGCGCCGGCCGCCTGAGCCAGTTCGGCCCGGACCAGGTCGGCTTTGCGCCGCAGACGCGCTGGAAATCGCCGCGCACCGGCGCCACCTACCCGGTGGCGACCACGATCACGACCGGCGCGCTGCGCTGGCTGCTGAAGCCGCTGCAGCCGGACCAGGAACTCGACTCGCGCCGCTCGACCGGCGCCGTGTACTGGGAAGGCGCGGTGACGGTGGAGCGCGACGGCCGCCAGCTGGGCCGCGGCTACCTCGAGCTGACCGGCTACCTCGACCCAATGAAACTTTGAAGCACTCCGACAACAAGAAGCCAAGAGACATGAGTAAAAGCACTACCAGTTCCAACGATGCGGTCAGCCGCAAGGGCACCTTTGCCGCCCTCGCCGGCCTCTTCCCCTTCCTGCGCCCCTACCGCCGCCAGTTCGTGCTGGCCGGGATCGCCCTGCTGGTCGCCGCCGGCGCCACCCTGGCCATCCCCTACGCCTTCAAGCAGATGATCGACCACGGCTTCGGCGCCGCGGCCGGCGGCAAGAGCATCGCCAACGTCAACGCCACCTTCCTCGCCCTGTTCGGGGTGGCGGCGGTGCTGGGGGTGGCGACCGCCGCCCGCTTCTACATGGTGTCCTGGCTGGGCGAGCGCGTGACGGCCGATATCCGCAGCGCCGTCTACTCCCACGTGGTCCGGCAAAGCCCGGAATTCTTCGAAACCACCCGCACCGGCGAAGTGCTGTCGAGGCTCACCACCGACACCACCCTGATCCAGGCCGTGGTCGGCACCAGCATCTCGCTGGCGCTGCGCAACAGCCTGCTGTTCGTGGGCGGACTGGCCATGCTGTTCGTGACCAGCGCCAAGCTCACCTCCATCATCCTCGGCCTGCTGGTGCTGGTGGTGGTGCCGATCGTGCTGTTCGGCCGCCGCGTGCGCAAGCTGTCGCGCGACTCCCAGGACCGCATCGCCGACGCCTCGGCGCTGGCCGGCGAGATCCTCAACGCCATGCCCACCGTACAGTCCTTCACCGGCGAGCGGCGCGAAGCCCAGCGTTTCGGCGCTTCCGTCGAACACGCCTTCCACACCGCGATGCGGCGTATTCGCGCGCGCTCCATCCTCACCATGCTGGCCATCGTACTGGTGTTCGGTACCATCGTCTTCGTGTTGTGGCTGGGCGCCCACGCGGTGCTGGAAGGCTCGATGACGGGCGGCGACCTCGGCCAGTTCATCCTGTATGCCTCGATCGTCTCCGGCGCCGTGGGCGCCCTGTCCGAAGTGATGGGCGAAGCCCAGCGCGCGGCCGGCGCCGCCGAGCGCCTGCTGGAACTGCTGGCCCTTCGCTCCAGCATCGAGAGCCCGCTGCAGCCGAAGCCGCTGCCGGCGCGCCAGGCCGCCGGCAGCTCGCTGCAGCTGGCCGGCGTCGGCTTCTCCTATCCCTCGCGTCCCGACCACGCAGCGCTATCCCACCTCGACCTGAACATCAAGCCGGGCGAGACGGTCGCCATCGTCGGCCCCTCCGGCGCCGGCAAGACCACCCTGTTCCAGCTGCTGCTGCGCTTCTACGATCCGCAGTCGGGCGCGATCCTGCTGGACGGCGTCGACATCCGCGACCTCGACCTGCACGTGCTGCGCAACGCGATCGGCATCGTGCCCCAGGACACGGTGATCTTCTCGGCCGACGCGATGGAAAACATCCGCTACGGCCGGCCGGAGGCCAGCGACGCCGAAGTGATCGCGGCGGCGAAGATGGCGGCCGCCCACGAATTCATCGAACGCCTGCCCGAGGGCTACGGCTCCTACCTGGGCGAGCGCGGCGTGCGCCTGTCCGGCGGCCAGCGCCAGCGCATCGCGATCGCGCGGGCGCTGCTCAAGAATCCGCCGCTGCTGCTGCTGGACGAAGCCACCAGCGCCCTCGACGCCGAATCCGAGCGCCTGGTGCAGAGCGCCCTGGAAGYGGCGATGGTCGGCCGCACCACCCTCATCATCGCCCACCGCCTGGCCACCGTGCAGCGCGCCGACCGCATCATCGTGATGGAGGACGGCCGCATCGTCGAGACCGGGACCCACGCCTCGCTGGTGGCGCTGGGCGGCATCTATGCGAACCTGGCGGCGCTGCAGTTCCATCATGTGCAAGTAGTCCACTGAGCACCCGAGCGCTCCCGGCGCCCGGGGCCGCCCTTTCCGGTCCCGGCAGTTCGGTGTAGAGTGGCGCGGTTGACCAGACCGATCCACTGGAGCCCCCCTTGAGCGATACCGAACTGCTTGCACGCTGCACCACCGTCCTCCCCGSCCACCGCGCCCGCCGCCCGGCCGAGATGTTCTCCGCCATGGCCGCCTGGTGCGAAGCCAAGGGCATCCAGCACGACGTCTACGGCGAAGGCGCCGTGGTCCAGGACTTCGAACGCAAGGTCGCCGAACTGCTCGGCTTCGAAGCGGCCGTCTTCTGCATTTCCGGCACCATGACCCAGGTGACCGCCCTGCGCCTGGCCGCGATGGACCGTGGCATGGCGCCGGTGGCCCTGCACCCGACTTCGCACATCTTCGTGCACGAGCAGTCGAACTACCAGCTTCTGAACCACTTCGCCGCGCTGTCGGTCGGCGAGCGCCACCGTCCCTGGACCGCGGCCGACATCACCGGCATTCCGGAACGGCTGTCCGCCGTCGGCCTCGAGATCCCGATGCGCGAGATCGGCGGCCAGCTCTCCAGCTGGGACGAACTGCAGGCGATCAAGGCGCACTGCCGCGCGAAGGGCATCCACCTGCACATGGACGGCGCGCGCCTGTGGGAAGCGGCGGCCGGTTATGGCCGTCCGCTGGCCGAGATCGCAGCCGGCTTCGATTCGGTCTACGTCTCGCTGTACAAGGGTATCGGCGGCGTCGGTGGTGCGATGCTGCTGGGGACGCGCGAATTCGTGGCCCGTGCCGCCAAATGGTTCGCGCGCCAGGGCGGCAAGCTGGTGCACCAGAGCCCCTACGTGGTGGCGGCGGCAATGCAGTTCGATGCGCGCCTGGCCAGCATGCCGGCGCTGTTCGAGCGCACCCGCTTCGTGTACGAGGTACTGGCCGAGCATCCGGTCCTGAAGCTCAATCCGGCGGCGCCCCAGGCCAATATGCTGCACGTGCACCTGCCGGTCGGCCGCGAGCGCGCGCTCGAGATCCGCCGCAAACTGGCGGCCGAGCACGGGCTGTGGATCTTCCACCGCATCAGCCACGGCGTGCTGCCCGACACCTCCTACTTCGAACTCTACGTGGGCGACAATCTCCTCGAAGCGCCCGACGGACGTGTGCGTGAGGCGGCGGCGCTGCTGGCGGCCGAGGTGCAGGCGGCGATCGGTTAAAATGCCGGATCATCAACCCGCTTTACACCGAAACCCCGATGCGCCAATACACAGACCTCATGCGCCATGTCCGCGACCATGGCACGGTCAAGCTGGATCGCACCGGTACCGGCACGCGTTCCGTGTTCGGCTACCAGATGCGATTCAACCTCCAGGACGGCTTCCCGCTGGTGACGACCAAGAAGGTGCACCTGAAGTCGATCATCCATGAACTCATCTGGTTCCTGAACGGTTCGACCAATATCGCCTACCTGAACGAGAACGGCGTCTCGATCTGGGACGARTGGGCCGAYGAGAACGGCAACCTGGGCCCGATCTACGGCTACCAGTGGCGCAGCTGGCCGGCGCCGGACGGTTCGCACATCGACCAGGTCAGCCAGGTGCTGGACCAGATCAGGAACAATCCGGATTCGCGCCGCATGATCGTCTCCGCCTGGAACGTCGCCGACGTACCGCAGATGAAGCTGCCGCCCTGCCACGCCTTCTTCCAGTTCTACGTGGCCGAAGGCAAGCTGTCCTGCCAGCTCTACCAGCGCAGCGCCGACATCTTCCTCGGCGTACCCTTCAATATCGCTTCCTACGCCCTGCTGACCCACATGATGGCCCAGCAGGCCGGCCTGGAAGTGGGCGACTTCATCTGGACCGGCGGCGACTGCCACCTGTACGCGAACCACATGGAACAGGTCGAGCTGCAGCTGTCTCGCGAAGAACGCCCGCTGCCGAAGCTGGTCATCCGCCGCAAGCCGGAGTCGCTGTTCGACTACAAGTTCGACGACTTCGAGGTGGTCGGCTACGATCCGCATCCCGCGATCAAGGCCCCGGTGGCGGTGTAATCCCATGGCTAAGCAAATCACTCTCGTGGTCGCGATGGACGGCCAGCGCGGCATCGGCGTCGACAACCAGCTGCCCTGGCACCTGCCCGAGGACCTGGCCCACTTCAAGCGGGTCACCCTCGGCCATCCCATCATCATGGGCCGCAAGACCTTCGACTCGATCGGCCGCCCGCTGCCCAAGCGCCGCAACATCGTCGTCACCCGCAACGCGGACTGGTGCTACGCCGGCGTCGAGGTGGCGGGGTCGCTGCAGGAGGCGGTCGCCCTCGCCGGCGATGAACCCGCCAGCATCATCGGCGGCGCCCAGATCTTCCATGAATCGATGGGCCTCGCCGACCGCATGATCATCACGCACATCGACGGCGTCTACCGCTGCGACACCTTCTTCCCCGAGATCGACCCGGCAACCTGGATCGAGACCGCGCGCGAGGAGCATCGCTCGGCCGATGGGGTGGCGTTTGCCTTCGTCACTTACGAGCGCAGGAAGTAGGCTCGGCCACAAGAGTGCGCCACGATCGGACCAGTCTGGTTAACCTAGCAAAAATTTTTGCACGGGACCGGAAGTTTTCTGCGAAAATCCGCTTCTCAATTTTTTACGGTGCCGTGCCCGGCCATCTCTACATTCCTGGAGATGGGGTGCACGGCGCTTCGCTTTGGAGCTGTCCATGAAATTTCGATTCCCTATCGTCATCATTGACGAGGACTTCCGTTCCGAGAACACTTCGGGCCTCGGCATTCGCGCGCTGGCCGCCGCGATGGAAAAAGAAGGCATGGAAGTGCTGGGCCTGACGAGCTATGGCGACCTGTCCCAGTTCGCCCAGCAGCAGTCGCGCGCCTCGGCCTTCGTGCTGTCGATCGACGACGAGGAATTCGGCGGCGGGACGCTCGAAGAGACCAATTTCGCCCTTAGCGCGCTGCGCGCCTTCGTGCAGGAGAYCCGCCACAAGAACTCGGACATCCCGATCTACATCTACGGCGAGACCCGCACCAGCCGCCACATCCCGAACGACATCCTGAAGGAGCTGCACGGCTTCATCCACATGTTCGAGGACACGCCGGAGTTCGTGGCGCGCCACATCATCCGCGAAGCGAAAGCCTACCTGGACAGCCTGGCGCCGCCCTTCTTCCGCGCCCTGGTCAACTACGCCAACGACGGCTCCTATTCCTGGCACTGCCCCGGCCACTCCGGCGGCGTCGCCTTCCTGAAATCGCCGATCGGCCAGATGTTCCACCAGTTCTTCGGCGAGAACATGCTGCGCGCCGACGTCTGCAAYGCAGTCGAGGAACTCGGCCAGCTGCTGGACCACACCGGCCCGGTGGCCAAGTCCGAGCGCAATGCCGCCCGCATCTACAACGCCGATCACTGCTACTTCGTCACCAACGGCACCTCGACCTCGAACAAGATGGTCTGGCACTCGACGGTGGCGCCGGGCGACATCGTCGTGGTCGACCGTAACTGCCACAAGTCGATCCTGCACTCGATCATCATGTGCGGCGCGATCCCGGTCTTCCTGATGCCGACCCGGAACAACCTCGGCATCATCGGCCCGATCCCGCTGGAAGAGTTCTCGCCGGAGTCGATCCGCAGGAAGATCGAAGCGAACCCCTTCGCCCGCGAAGCCAAGAACAAGAAGCCGCGCATCCTGACCATCACCCAGTCTACCTACGACGGCGTGGTCTATAACGTCGAGACCCTGCGCGAACTGCTGGACGGCAAGATCGACACCCTGCACTTCGACGAAGCCTGGATCCCGCACGCGACCTTCCACGACTTCTACAAGAACATGCACGCGATCGGCCGCGACCGCCCGCGCGCCAAGGAATCGATGATCTTCTCGACCCAGTCGACCCACAAGCTGCTGGCCGGCCTCTCGCAGGCCTCGCAGGTGCTGGTGCGCGAGTCGGAAACCGTCAAGCTGGACCAGGACGCCTTCAACGAGGCCTACCTGATGCACACCTCGACCTCGCCGCAATACTCGATCATCGCGTCCTGCGACGTCGCCGCCGCGATGATGGAAGCGCCGGGCGGCACCGCCCTGGTCGAAGAATCGATCTACGAATCGCTGGACTTCCGCCGCGCCATGCAGAAGGTCGACGAAGAGATCGGCGACGACTGGTGGTTCAAGGTCTGGGGCCCGCAGGTCACCAGCGAGGAAGGCATCGGCACCCAGGCCGACTGGATGATCCATGCCGAGGACACCTGGCATGGCTTCGGCAAGCTGGCTGAAGGCTTCAACATGCTGGACCCGATCAAGGCTACCGTGGTGACCCCGGGCCTGGCACTGGACGGCTCCTTCGACGACTCCGGCATCCCGGCCTCGATCGTGACCAAGTACCTGGCCGAGCACGGCGTGATCATCGAGAAGTGCGGCCTGTACTCCTTCTTCATCCTGTTCACGATCGGCATCACCAAGGGCCGTTGGAACACCCTGGTCACCGCCCTGCAGCAGTTCAAGGACGACTACGACCGCAACCAGCCGATGTGGCGCATCATGCCGGAGTTCACCGCGGCCAACCCGCGCTACGAGTCCTGGGGCCTGCGCGACCTCTGCCAGCAAATCCACGACTTCTACAAGTCGCGCGACGTGGCCCGCCTGACCACCGAGATGTATTTGTCGGACATGATCCCGGCGATGAAGCCGTCGGACGCCTTCGCCAAGATGGCCCACCGCGAGATCGAGCGCGTGGCGATCGAAGACCTGGAAGGCCGCATCACGGCGATCCTGCTGACGCCTTACCCGCCGGGCATCCCGCTGCTGATTCCGGGCGAGCGCTTCAACAAGACCATCGTCGACTACCTGCGTTTTGCGCGTGATTTCAATGAGCGCTTCCCGGGCTTCGAGACCGATGTGCACGGCCTGGTCAAGCGTGAGGTGGATGGCAAGCTGGGGTATTTCGTCGACTGCGTGAGGCAGGACTGATCGTCAGCTTTGCCTGTACAGAAGCCCGGAGCGATCCGGGCTTTTTCATTCGAGAGGAAGATCCATGGATTCACGTTCCCCTGCTCCGCGTGCCGTCGCCGCGGGTGCCCTGATGTTCACGGCCCTGGCCACATCCGCCGCCGCGCTGGACTGCAAGACCCCGATGAACACCCCCGAAATCAACGAGTGCGCGGCCATCGAGCAGAAAGCGGTCGAAGCGAAGCTCAACCAGGCGTACCAGCGGACGCTCAAGGCGCTCGACGACGAGGGCAATGAAAGCATCGAGACGAAGAAGAAGCTGATCGTGGCGCAGCGCGCCTGGGTCAAATTCCGCGAGGCCGATTGCGATGCCGTCTACCAGCGCAATGCCGGCGGCACCATCCGCACCGTCATGTATATCGGCTGCATGCAGACCCACGCCAAGGAACGCATCAAGGCGCTTGAGGATTTTTCGCCGGCTTACTGAAGCCAAGGGCTCGCAAACGAAAAAAGGGGCCGCAGCCCCTATTGAACATGATACAGCCTGGCGCACCAGGCATCGAAAACCGTATCAGGTCTTCGGCAAGGTCACCCCATGCTGGCCCTGGTACTTGCCGCCACGGTCCTTGTACGAAGTCTCGCAGACTTCGTCGCTTTCGAAGAACAGCACCTGGGCGCAGCCCTCGCCAGCGTAGATCTTGGCCGGCAGCGGCGTGGTGTTCGAGAACTCCAGGGTCACATAGCCTTCCCACTCCGGCTCGAAGGGCGTCACGTTGACGATGATGCCGCAGCGCGCATAGGTCGACTTGCCGAGGCAGACCGTCAGCACGTTGCGCGGGATGCGGAAGTACTCGATGGTGCGGGCGAGCGCGAAGGAGTTCGGCGGGATGATGCAGACGTCGCTTTTCACGTCCACGAAGGAGTTCGAATCGAAGTTCTTCGGATCGACGATGGTGCTGTTGATGTTCGTGAACACCTTGAATTCGTCGGCGCAGCGGATGTCGTAGCCGTACGACGAGGTACCCCAGGAGATGATCTTGCGGCCTTCGTTTTCCCTGACCTGCTTGGCCGAGAAAGGCTCGATCATGCCGTGTTCTTCCGCCATCCGGCGGATCCATTTGTCGCTTTTGATGCTCATCGCAGGGCTTTCCGGTGAATGAATAGTAACCCGCGATTCTACGCGAAAGCCTTGCGGCGGTCATCTGTCGCAAGCTCGGGCAGGAGACGCGCTATCATCTCGCGGGTCAGCTGCGCGGTGAGCTGGGGCGACTCCATCGGATACAGGTGGGAGCCCTCGATCGTGACCAGATTCTCGCCCACCAGCCTGCGGGTCGAGGCCATGCCGGCCTGGCGCAGTTCTTCCGAACGGGTGCCGGCCACGAAGCCGATCGGCAGCGGGTAGGGCTTGCGCAGCACCTCGCCCATGTCGTGCGGCAGGCTGCTGTAGATGGCCGCCTCGACGTCGCGGTCGAAGCGCAGCTGCACGCCTTGCGGATGCGGGGCCAGGCCGTGGTCGAGATAGTCGTCCAGCGCGCCCGGCGCCCAGGCCTGGAATATCGGTTTCGAGATGAAGTGTTCGTAGGCGGCCGCGCGCGAAGGCCAGACATTGCGGCGCCGTTCGGCGATGCCGCCCGGAGACAGCTTGCGTCCCAGGCCCAGCGCTTTCGCGATCCGCCAGACGTGGGCGCGCCAGCCCGCCACCACCGGCGAATCCAGCATCACCACGCAGCGCGCGAGATCCGGCCGGCGCCAGGCGGCCAGCATGCCGACCGCGCCGCCGAGCGAGTGCCCGACCAGGATCGGCGGTTCGTCATGGCGTTCGAGCTGGGCGATCAGCTCGTCGATCAGCGCATGCCAGTTGTCGTCCACCGGATAGCGCGGATCGTGGCCGAGCATGTCGGTGGTGTGGACGTCGAAATCGCGGCCCAACTCCCCGAGCAGGCGTCCGTAGGAGCCCGAGGGATAGCTGTTCCCGTGCGTGAAATGCAGCAGAGGCTTGTTCATGCCGCCCATTGTAAGGGCATTGCAGCGCACGGGTTGCCGGCGCGCTTTCCGTTTAGAGGGAAACGCCTACAGCCGGCAGCACCAGGTGCAGCACACCGCATCGCCGTCGGCGCCTCCCTTCCCGATCAGGGACGCTCTTGCGGCGGCTGCGGGCGGCGCTTGCGCATCTGCTCGCGCTGTTCGGGCGTCAGCACGGCCAGCACCTGGGCGTGGACGCGGGCCTGCAGCAGCGCCTCGGCGGCGATCGCCTGGCCGAGCTCGCGCGAGGCGGCACTGGCCCTGGCTTCGTCGAACTGGGCGGCGTCGCCGAGGGCGCGCAGGGCTTCGTGGGCGCGGCGCACCGCCTTTTCCTGCTGGCGGTGCTGTGGCGCGGCGGCGTGCCGGATCGCAAACRGTTTGTCCTGCTGGGCTTCGGTCAGGTGCAGCCCGCCGTGACGGCCGAATCCGGGGCCGCCCTCGTGGCCGAAGCCCGGACCGCCACTGTGCTCGCCGCCGTGGCCGAAACCGGGACCGCCAGGGCCACGGCCTTCCGCTTCGGGACCAGGACCAGGACCGCGGCCTTCGCGGCCCTGGGTGGCGTCCTGGCCGCCGTCAGCCGGAGGGGCTTCCAGCTGGCCGGCGGCGAAGGTGGTGGCACAGCAGGCCGCGAGCAGTGCGGCGGCGATGATTTTGCGCGTCGGATTCATGTCGTGCATCCTTGAGTGGTTGGGATGCCGCATTGTCGTGTGCGCCTCTGTTAAGTGGTGTTAGGCCGGTGTAAAACGAGGTAAAGAGAATCCATGGCCGGCTGCCCCATTTCCCGCCATTTGCTAAGATGCGAACATGACTCAAGTGCTGTTAATCGACGACGATACCGAACTGGTCGGGATGTTCACCGAATACCTGGAGCAGGAAGGCTTCCGGGTGGCCTGTGCCCACGACGGCGAAGCCGGGGCGCGCGAAGCGCTCAGCGGCCAGTACGCCATGGTCATCCTCGACGTGATGATGCCCCGCATGAACGGCATCGAGACCCTGCGCCGCATCCGCGCCGCCAGCCGCATCCCCGYGCTGATGCTGACCGGCCGCGGCGACGACGCCGACCGCATCCTCGGCCTCGAACTGGGCGCCGACGACTACGTGACCAAGCCCTGTACCCCGCGCGAGATGACTGCCCGCGTGCGCGCCATCCTGCGCCGCACCCAGGGCACCGGCACCGAGGGAACCGGCATCACGCTGTCGGTCGGCAAGCTGACCATGCTGCCCGAACAGCGCCGCGCCACCTGGGACGGCGTACCGCTGGAACTGACCAGCACCGAATTCAACCTGCTCGAAGTCCTGGCCCGCAACGCCGGCCGCCCGGTCAGCAAGAACGACCTGTCCGAACAGGGCCTGGGCCGTCCGCTGGCCCGCTTCGACCGCAACATCGACGTCCACCTGAGCAGCCTGCGCCACAAGCTGGGCACGCTGGCGGACGGCCGCTCCTGCCTGCAGACCGTCTACCGTCTCGGCTACCAGCTGATCCGCGAATAACGATGGGCCGGCTGTTCTGGAAGTTCTTCCTGTCGATCCTGCTCGCCCAGGTGGCGGCCACGATCGGCATCGGCGGCACCGTGTGGCTGCGCGACCAGGCCCGGCATCGCAACACCGAACCGACGCTGGACGTCGGCCCGCCCGCCGCCATCATGCTCGACGCGGCCACTGCCACCCTGAGACACGGCGGCATCGACGGCCTGCGCGAGCTGGCCGCCAGCAACCGCCGCGTGCGCCTGTATGTGCTCGACGAGCAGGGCCACGAACTGCTCGGGCGCTCGGTGCCGGTCAAGCTGCGCGAGCAGGTCGAACGCGACCTCGAAGCCGGCCCGCAGTCCCTCCATGCCGTCGCACGCCTGACCGCCCCGGACGGCCGGCGCTACCTGGCATTTGCTTCGCGCGTCCCGGGCCCCTATCCGGGCGCCGGCGGCGAGTTGCCGAAGCCCGGGTTTGCCGGCGGCGCGGGCGCCGGGGCCGGTGCCGGCGTCGGCACCCTGCCCGGCCCCCGGATCGCCTCGCGCGACGCCGGCGGCTATGGCTCGGGCCGCGGCACCGGTCCCGGGCTCGGTCCCGGCCTCGGTCCCGGTCCACGCGGCCCCGGCGGCGGATTCGGCCTGCCGCCCGAGTTCGGACGCCACGTCGGCCGCTGGCTGCCGATCGTCGCCGCGACTCTGGCCAGCTTCCTGTTCGCAGCCCTCCTCGCCTGGTATTTCTCGCGCCCGATCCGTGCCCTGCGCGGCGCCTTCGAATCCGCCGCCGCCGGCGATCTCGCGCCCAAGTTCGCCGAGACCAGGATGGCGGTCGGCGGCGACGAGCTGGCCGAACTGGGCCAGGACTTCGACCGCATGAGCGCCCAGCTGCGCGCCCTGATGGACGGCCAGCGCCGCCTGCTGCACGACGTCTCCCACGAACTGCGCTCGCCGCTGGCGCGCCTGCAGGCGGCGATCGGCCTGGCCCACCAGCAGCCGGAAAAGATCCAGGCTTCGCTCGACCGCATCGAACGCGAAAGCGTGCGCATGGACCGCCTGGTGGGCGAGCTGCTGACCCTGTCGCGCCTGGACGCGACCAGCAAGCCGCCGGCGATGGAACAGGTCGACCTGGTCGAGATGGTCGACCAGATCGCGGACGATGCTCGCTTCGAAGCCGGCGCCCGCATCGACGTCGACGCACCGGTCCCGGTGACGGTGCGCGGCGCGCCCGACCTCCTGTGGAGCGCGGTCGAGAACATCGTGCGCAACGCCGTCAAGCATGGCGGCGCGGACGGCGCGGTCGACGTCGCCCTGCACCCCGAGGACGGTTCGGTGCACATCGAAGTCCTGGACCGCGGACCCGGCATCGCCGAGGAAGACATGGGCAAGATCTTCGATCCCTTCTTTCGTTCGAATCCGACACAGAACAACGTCGACGGCCACGGCCTGGGCCTGGCGATCGCCAAGCGCGTGGTCGAGACCCATGGCGGGCGGATCACGGCGGCGAACCGCGCCGGTGGCGGCTTGCGGGTGACGATTACCTTGCCGCGCGAGGCCTGATCTAGCGCGGCCCGGCGTACCAGTAGCGGGCGTGCCGGCGGCGGTAGTCCTCGTAGCCGACCGCATCGCCGAACTCCAGGGTGACGGCGCCCTGCTCGTCGGTCCGCAGGCGCTCGATGCCGAGCTGGCCGTAGCGTTCGAAGACCTCGTTCTTGGGATGTTTGTAGCGGTTGCGCCAGCCTACCTGGAACACGCCCACGCTCGGCTGCACGGCCGCGAGGAAGGGCGCCGTCGACGAGGTGCCGCTGCCGTGGTGCGGCGCCAGCAGCACATCGGCACGCAGGCCCGCTGCGTTTGCCGAGACCAACGCCGCTTCCTGGGCCGCCTCGATGTCGCCGGCCAGCAGGATCGCCGTGCGCCCGTTCGAGATTCTGACGGTGCAGCTGCGCGCATTCGCCTTCGGCTTCGGGTCCGCGTAGATCGGCGCCGGCGGATGCAGCATCTCGAAGCGGACGCCGTCCCACTCCCACTGCTGGCCCGCCGTGCAGCGCAGGTGGCGCCGCGCTGCGCGCACGATGGCATGGCCATCCTCCAGCGACGAGGCAACCCAGCCGACCCGCTGTTCCCCCAGCACCGCCAGCGCGCCGCCGGTGTGATCGAGGTCGCCGTGACTCACGACCATGCCGTCGAGCACGCCGATGCCACGCATGYGCAGATAAGGCAGCAGCACGCGGCTGCCGGCGTCCAGGCCGGGCGCGTAGCCGGGACCGGTGTCGTACAGCAGGCGGTGGCCGGACGTCTCGACCAGCAGCGCCATGCCCTGGCCGACGTCGAAGGCGATAACCCGGAAGCGCCCAGGCTCAGGATGCTCGGGCATCTGCAGCARCAGCGGCAGCCAGGCCGCGGCGCCGGCCCAGCGGTGCGGCCAGCCGCGCGGCATCAGCATCCACAGCGTGCCGCCGAGGGCCAGCAGGAACACCCAGGGCTGGGGCGACGGTGCGCGCCAGACCGCCGCCGGCAACGCGGACAGATGGCCGAGCGCAGCAGCCAGCCCCTCGACCGCCGCATGTGCCGCCACCAGCAGCCAGCCGGACAAGGGCGCGGGCAGCAGGCTGCCCAGCAGCGCCAGCGGCGTCACGATAAAACTCACCAGCGGGATCGCCACCGCATTCGCCAGCGGGCTGACCAGCGACACCTGGCCGAACAGCAGCATGGTCAGCGGCACCAGTCCCAAGGTCACCGACCACTGGGTGCGGCCGGCCAGCGCCATCTTGTTGCGCAACCCGGTCTCATGCGGCGCAATCCTGCCGTGGCCACCGAACAGGATCACCGCCACCGCCCCGAAGGACAGCCAGAACCCCGGCCACAGCACGGCCCAGGGATCGAGCAGCACGACCACGCCGAGTGCCGCGCACAGCACATGGGTGACGCTGGACAGCCTGCCCATCCACAGCGCTAGAGCCACCACCGTCAGCATGTAGAGCGTGCGCTGGGCCGGCACGCCGAAGCCGGCCAGCAGCACGTACAACAGCGCGACCAGCGCCCCGCTCAAGGCGGCGACCTTTTGCGCCGGCAGCCGCAAGGGCAGCTGGGCGCCGGTCAAGAAGGATCGCCGCCACAGGCTCGAGACCGCCAGCGCCGCCAGCCCGGCAATCATCGTGATGTGCAGGCCCGAGATGGAAATCAGGTGGCCGATGCCGGTGCGGTTGAAGACCTGCCAGTCCGACTGGTCGATGCCGCGCTGGTCGCCGATCACCAGCGCGACGATCACGCCTGCGTACTGCCGCCCCTCGAGCGCGCGCAGGATGCGTTCGCGCAGCAGGGCGCGGCTGCGCTCGACCACGGTGCCGAAGCGCGGCACGAAGGCGTCCAGGCAGACATTGGCGTCGTCGGCGCGCACATAGCCGGTGGCGCGCACGCCCTGCTCCAGCAGCCAGGCTTCGTAATCGAAACCGCCGGGATTAGCATTGCCGTGGGGCCGCTGCAGGCGGACCGTCAGGCGCCAGCGCTCGCCGGGCATCAGCGTTGCGGGCAGTTTCGCTTCGCCGCGACGGTCGGCGTACCAGGAGAGTGCGATCCTCGGCGGGACGGTGCCACCCGGGGTTTCCGTGCGTTCGACCTGGAGATTGAAGCGCAGGCCCTGTTCGAAGCGATATGGGAGGCTGTCGACCATGCCGACGACGGTGAGATCGCGGCCTTCGTCATCGGCGGACAGTCGGGGAGCCAGGGCGTGGTAGGCCACCAGGGCGGCCCAGGCGTAGCCGAGCAGCGCGCCGGCGATGGCGGCGGCGCAGGCCTTGCCCGCATCCTTGCTGAAGCTTCCGGGGCGCTTCGCCAGCGCGATCAGTGCGACGACGCCGGCGCCGCAGGCGATCAGCACGCCGATGGATGGGAGCCCGGCGGAGGACTGCAGTACCAGCACGCCGGTTGTGAACCCCAGGATGGCGCTGCGCATCGTGGATATCGTGGACGGGCGCTCAGGGGGCGACCGGCTGCCGCGGATCTGTTGGGCGGAAATTCGGACGGATGCTGGAGGCGATGCTGTCCCACGGAATAAGTACGGCATCTTCATGCAAACTCGACCCTAGAGGCGGAGCACTGGGACGCACATTGATCCCGGCCTGTGCTTCCAGGGACATGAATGGCAGCAAGACGTTACTTTCTGCGCCTCTCGTTTCCCAGCTGAGCGTATAGGTAGTCGTGAAATTGAACTCCCATATCCGTTCTACCAGTTCCTCACCTTCCAAGCTGTTGATACTGCGCTTCTTAGAGCGCAACTTGGTCACCCGTAGCATTTCAGCTGCGCTAGCATTTGCATCCACACGTGCCCACCGAGCTAGCAGACCTGAGCCGGGATGCCCTCCGGCGACACTTAAAAGCGTTAGCGCCACATCTGGGTGGTCTGGGATGCTGACGTGCATGGCGACTTGTTCACTTTTGTGCTCAGACAGCGGCTCGGCGAAGACAGCACCGGCAACGCAGAACCCTGGCACGGTCGGTATTTCGTCTTCTCCACGCAGCTGTAGTCGCGCAAGCAACCCGTCGGCCGCTTTGGCGTCGGCCTCGTCCACATAGTTCGCTGATAAGGTAAAGCTCCTCCCAGCGGTATGCGCATGAGCTTCCACTGAAACCCACTCAACATTAATCTTTCGTCCTTCTATCAATTCGCTGCTACGGGTGCGGCCAAAGACGAATGTTCGTCCTATGACATCCGGTATGCGCAGCTCGTGTGCCTCGAGAATTCCGCCATGTCCGCTACTGGCCGCTTCGCCGTCACCTTGACTGATCTCGGCTTCACGCTTGGCAAGCCGTTGCTGAAATTCAGCTTCAGATTCTTCGACCGAGTCGATTTCGAACCCATCTATCCTTTCATGTGTGAGGCTTACTTCAGCTTGACTTGGCACATCGATCAAATAGCGGCCGACACACACCGTTTTCATCTTGTCCGTCATATGCGCCACCTCGGATCTGTCGCGCACGCTGCGAATTTCGCTAAGAGCCCAATTCCCGAAGGAGCCCAAGGCCACCAGAGAAATCATGAAGTAGAGCCACCGAGGCATTTGCGTCTCTCCTCCGACACGTTAAGAGATACCGACAGGACGCCAGAAGTTCAAACGAATGCCGGCGGATCGTCGGCCGGCACGCTGTCTGCCAGCACTGGAGCAGGCGCTACTGACGGGGCAGCCTCGGCAAGCCGCATCAATTGCCACCCACTGCGACGCTGAATCACTTCCGGTCCGCTGGATTTCACGAAGACGCCGGCCGGTACCTGAAAGGTAGCGGCCGGCAGCAGGCTGCCTTGCGCGAACCAACGCGTTCCGTCGAGCGCCTGCGGCTCTTCACAGCGCCACCAGCCACTCGCCGGACAGGGCTCTCCTGTACGAACATATGTCCCGATAGCGACTGTGCGCCCATCAGCAGCAACGCGGTCCCGTCCCGAGGCTGAGGTGATAGCGGATGCGAACGTCACCGAGGTTAGGCCACGTGGGCGCTGGCGTTTGTCGACCAAGGTCCACGTGGTTGGCCGCGGAGTTTCGACGCTGGGCTGGATACGCTTCAACTTTTGCCATAAGGTTTGCCGTGGCAATAACAGCGCCTGCGGCATGCGATCCCCTTGGCGGATGAACTGTACCCGACCACCGTGTACGTCCAACCGAGGCCCACCTTCGGAACAACGCCACCAACCGGATTGTGGACAGACTTCGCCTGCACTGGCGACGGCACCGAGTTTCGGCCCCGATGGCTGAGGCGGAGTTCCCCCCGACGGTGGCGGACCACTCTTACGGACGCGGATGCTGGAAGCAATGCTGTCCCATAAATTGAGCATTGCATCTTCGTGCAGACTTGTCTCGACCGGCTTGCCCCCTACCCGTTCCGAAATGCCAGACTGTAGCTCCAACGACAGATAAGGTTGGAACAGGTCGTCGTCCACACCCGGGGTCTCCCAGTTGAAACCGTAGGTCGTGGTGAAATTGAATTCGCGCACACGAATCAACAGCTCATCGCCGTCAATTCCGTTGATGATGCGCTTGTGTTCTCTAAGCTTGGTAATGCGAAGTAAGGCTTCCGCTCCCATGGTTGCATCGGTGGTTGCGGTACGCGCAGGGAGGCTCGGATCGGATCCGCCACCGGGCATACTGGCCAGGGTCATCGCCAAGTCGGGATGGCCGGGCAGACCGATGTGCATGGCGATATGTTCGGTCTTATGTGGAGGCAGCGGCTCAGCGAATACTGCTCGCCAGACGCAAAAGCCGGGCACACTCGGAATTTCATCCTCGCCGCGCAGCCGTAACTGTGAAAGCAGTGCTTCGGCTACCTTGGCATCCCCCTCGTCGACATAATCAGCCGATAGCGAAACGCTAAGGCCATTGATATGGGCATGGCTCTCGACGGACACCCACTCGGTATCTACCCGTCGCCCTTGTTCGTACCCGTGGCTGCGGGTTCGTCCGTACACGACGGTACGTCCGATCATTCCAGGAATGCGCAGATCGCGCACCGTAACAATTCCCCCTGGTCCGTTAGCGCGAGCTTCGGCACCCCGTGCGTTGATCTCTGCTTCGCGCGCGGCGATCCGTGCGCGAAATTCGGTATCACTTTCTTCTATCGTTTCAATTGCAAATCCATCGATTCTCTCGTGCGACATGCTGACTTCTGCCTGAACCGGCACGTCGACCAGATATCGACCGACACACACGGTTCTCATTTTTTCCGTCATTTTTGCCACCTCGGATCTGTCTCGCATACTGCGGACCTGGCCGGCTGCCCAGCTCCCCGCACAGACGAGGGCTGCCAGCAGGACGATAAGTTCCCGCCATCCGCGTCTCCTCACTCGCGTCATGGCAGCTTCTGTACCGGATTGATGATGGAATAATGGGAGAACAAGCTACCCGCGACAGCTTCGGGTCCGCCTTCCCTTGACATGCCACCGTTACACGAGCAGCTACGCCAAGCGACGCTGTGCTTGCAAGCCGGTATCATGGCAACTCCTGTACCAGCTTCGCGACGAGGTGCTGGGTCAGCATCAGAATGGATTCATTCTTGAACGCTCCTTGGTGGTCTATGCCACGGATTTCAAACAACTGTTTGACCTTGCCGCGAGGGCCGGCTCCTGATTCTGCCGGTACGGTACCGTCACCCCCGACGTCCTGATACGCAGGTACAGCGTCGAGCGCAGTCTTTCCCTCTACCGTGATGCGACGCCCTACTGTTTCGCGATAACCAGCAAAGCCCGCTCCCCGCAAATTCGCTTCTGTAAAAACTGCGCCGTTACCGGGATCACGTACCACCCACCGAACTGAGCCAAAGGACATATGAGCACGGTCGGAACCATAGAAGGCATACGTGTTCGGGTGATAATAAGTGTCTAAGGTGTCCCGATGAAACCGTTCGGCGCGATCGATCGCTCCCCAAATAACATTCTTAACTGCGTTTTTGCTGTTTCGATATTTGTTTGCAGGATCGCATAGTTTAAGGTCGACCATTCGATACCATGCATCCATATCGCGATATAGATCATATGGGTTGCCGGTTGGCATATGCACAATATCGCGGGCCACATCTCTATTGTTGACCCTGCTAAACAAACAAATATGTAGCCACGGACGTGGATACAGGTGGTTTGGCAGCAATTGCAATGGACCCGGCGAGGTTGCTAATACCGGCATCGTCAACTCCGGCTGGGTTCCCATGATCTCAGCGACTACATTGGCTTCGATCATCGCGCGGGGGTCGTTATGACTAGGGCTCGAGCTTTCGGTGCCACAAGCAATCCGGCGATAACAGGCTGGCGCGCCGAGCGCCGGCATTACACCATGGATGACACCTAAAATTTTGTCAGGTATCTGTTTCGCACATGCGCGCGCGACCAGACCACCCATCGAATGCGTCACTAAAATGACTTTCTTGCACTCACGTTTATGTTGAGCCCAGAATTCGATCGTACTTTCGATTCGGCGACGGAGCCGTAGTGCCGATTCCTCACACGATTCCAGCCAGTTGTACCCACAGGCATATACCGGGTAGTAGTACCCTGCGTGCTTCTCAAGTTCCTTCTCTGTTAACTTGTCGATCGCACGCACGCCCCACTTCGCGGGATCGCAGGCCATGACCTTCTCCCAATGACGACATACCACACGCTTGTTGTCAGAGGGGTTCATTTCAAAAGTGTGATTCAGCCCGACGTGCAGCGCGAAGAGCAGGCCGCCGTACGAGTCCCAGTGCACTTCGCCCCAGCAACGATCACGTACTTCCTTTTCGAGCATCCCGTAATTCCGAGCCTCAACCGGCAGGTTGACCTCGCCGGCCGAATCGACCTCCAGTGTTTTTGCATCCAACAATAGCTGCCGAATGCGCGCCTTGCGGTTGTGCCATATGTACGCTGCCTTGAGCGCATCGATATCACCATTCGGCGGCCGCCAAGCCTGCTCGCCCCGCTTCAGCTCCTGGTTCGCCGGCTTCTTCGGATCCTTCGCCGCCCGCAAATTCGTCCCCATAATCCCCGGCACCACAATCACCGGCACCACCTTTGACGGCGGCATCGTGAACAAGCCCCTGGTCTTGAGCGCCGTCGGCGTCAGCACCGTGCGTCCGGTCCAGCTGCCGTCCGGCTGCGGGACGAGGTTCGGCAATGGGCGGGTCGGGTCTGCCATGCGCGCTCCGTGTGAGGTAATGGATCCGGCTCAGGCGACCGGATCGTCGTCTTCGGGAAGGTAGGCCATGTCGACGCCGCCGATCATTTCTCCGATCAGCAGCGACGTCCGGCCCTGGTCGTCGGTGCGTCCGGTCACGGTGCGGCCGTCTTCGAAGGTGGCGCGATAGCGCTGGTTCGGGATCGGCGCACCGGTCTGCAGGTGGCGCAGTACCACGTATTCGTCGGTGTGCAGGTGCGAAGCAGGCAGGCGCACGTCCTTCGGACTGGCGCCGCCGGGGCCGAAGTACATGAAGTCGGAGCCCTTGTGGATCTGCTGGCTGCTGCTCTGGTGCGTGATCTTGCCGTCGATCCAGTCGGTGGTGGCGCCAGGAGCGATGATCTTTACGGCCGGCGCCTCCAGCTCGATGCGTTCGGCGGCGATCAGGCTGATGCGGCCGGACGACTTGATCTGGATGTTGCCCAGGTGGGTCTGGACGACGATGTCGCCGCGCCCCGCGCCCAGCTTCATGCCCATCTCGTGGGCGAACAGGCTCAGGCCGCGGGCGGCGCGCAGGAAGATGTTGCGGCCGGTCGAGATCTCGGCGTCGCCGGCGCTCACCACGTCCACCTTGCTGGCCGCGCCCAGCGCCAGGTTGTCGCTGCTGGCGACGATCGCGCCGGCCGGGGCGCTGGCGGCGACGATGGCCGCACCGCCGCCAGCGGCGCCCTCGGCGACGTTGCTGCCTTCATGCCAGCGCTTGAGCTTTTCGACCAGCGCGGCCAGGCGCTGCTGCGAGGGCTCGTCTTCGTTGTGGACGGCCGCCAGCTTGCCGACTTCGTCGAGGATGCCCTGCATGACTTCGGCCAGGCCGACCAGGCCGGCGCGCCCGAGCTGGCCGGTGGAACCGCCCTCGCCCGGCTCGGCGCTGATCAACACACCTTGCGCGCCGCGCACCGCCACCGACAGCTCGCTGCGCAGTTCGGCGCCCTCGCCGCGCGCTTCGGCGCCGCCGTGGTCGCGCGGCCGGGTCATCCAGCCCAGGTTGAGTTCCGAGGCACCGTGATCGCTGCCCAGCTGGGCGCTGATCTGGCCGCGGGTATCGTCGAAGCGCAGCTGGTTGCCGCGTGCGCCGCCGATTTCGCGGGTGCGGGTGCCGGACAGATAGCGGTTGCCCGGCAGCTTGCCCGCGCCGTTGAAGGCCGGCGGCGCCGAGCGCTGGTTGTACAGTTGGGCAAGAATGATGGGGCGGTCAGGGTCGCCGCCCAGGAAGGCCACCAGCACCTCGGTGCCGACGCGCGGCAGCTGAATGTCGCCGGACTGGTGCTGGCTGCCGCTGCCGTTGCCGGCCCAGTTCGAAGCCACCCGCACCCAGGCGGAATCCGCGGGGCCGCCGGAGGCGCCGGCGCCGCGCGCATGCTCGTGGTCGGCGGCGCGCATGCCGGGAAAGCGGATCTTCACGCGGCCGAGCGCGTCGCAATGCACGTCTTCGTTCGGCGGGCCGACCACGATCGCGCTTTGCAGCTGCGGATGCGGCAGATCGCTGCGCGGGTCGAAGGCGGGTACGATGGGGATGCCGCGCCGGACCGCACTGAAGGCGATTCGCACGCGGCCGCCGCCTTCCGCGGAGGACGCCGGTCCGACCGTGCCGAGCAGCGCGGACACCGGCGCGGCCAGCTCGCGCGGCAGGTTGTTGTCGGCCACCACGCGCAGTTCGGTGATGACGAAGTCGCGCTCGGACGCCGGGTGGGTATCGATCTCGGGATGGTCTTCCAGCGAAAAATACTGGCCGGCGCAGAAGTCCCGCACGCTGCCCTCGCCGTGGAAGCACTTCGATTCGAATTCGTGGCGGCTCATGCGCACGTGGCCGAGGCGCCAGTGGTCGTCGACGTCGTTGCCGGCGTGCGGCATCTCGATCAGGTAGTCGTCCAGGGTGGCGGCGAGCTGGTTGCCGCTCGGGCCCTGGTCGGCCATGCTGCGCGCGCTGGCAGTCATGAACTGCCCGCCGGCCGGGTTCTTGTAGTCCCAGCTATGGCGGGTGGTGACGCCGGGCTGCAGGCGGCGCGCGGCGGTCCAGGAGGTCACGGTGTCGCGGCCGTCGGCGATGCCGTCGCGGTGGTAGCGCACGCTGCCGGCGGCATTGCGCGGGAGGCTGCCGGCGTCGCTGAACAGCAGCAGCGTATGGGCCGGGGTGCGGTCGTGTGCGGGGTCGACCGCCGTGTTGCGGCTGCGTCCCGGACGGAAGACCCAGGCGATGCCGCGGCGCTTCAGCAGGCGGCGCACGAATTCGGCGTCCGATTCGTTGTGCTGCATGGTCTGTTCGCGCGGCGGGTAGTCGCGCATGTCGATCAGCGGGTCGATCTCCAGTTCGAAGGCATTCGCCAGCACGGTGTTCGAGTGGCGCCATTCGTCGCACAGGACCTGCGCGATCTCCAGCTCGTTCTGATAGCGGAACACGCGGCTGTTGCTGCGCTTTTCCATCACCGCGAAAACGTCGCGCAGCACCAGTTCGTAGGCCGCCAGGGCGCCGTCGGAATCGCCGGCGCGCGCCTCGGTGACCAGGCCGCAGACGCTGCGCAGGTGGCCGCGGTCGGTGACGAACTGGATCTCGGCCGGCAGTGCGATCAGTTCCTTGAGCGGCAGGTGCGGGCTGCCGGCCAGGCAGGCGACGCGATACTCGATGCCGCCGCAGACCGCCTCGCTGCCCACCACCCGCTGCGGCAGCAGGACGTCCTCGGAGAGCTGCCCGGCGTGCGCCAGGCGCAGGCGCAGGGGGCGATGGGCCGTGCTCAGGGACTTCTCGTGCTGCAGCAGCCGCAGGAATTCGCTCGCGCTCTCCACCGTGTCTCCTCCATGCGTGCCGTCGTGCCGCGGAAGCACCCATTCTTCCACGGTGCGTGGAGCAAACATTGCAATGCGTCATACGCTTCAGGGCAGCTCCGGACGGAACTTCATTCTGCCGGAATGGTCGTGGCTGCGTGAACGCGGAAACCGGCGCGCGCGACGGTGCGTCTGCTGCGCCTCACGGTGTCAGCGCACGGCACCATGCATGCGGGATGGGTGAGGAAGCGCGCGCTTAGACGATCTTCAAGGCGCGAGCAGCTTTTCCAGGCGTGGAATCGCGCCCAGCGCGCTGCGCCAGGTGGCCGCACCGACCTCGGATTCGGGCATGCCGCGCAGCCCGGCCAGCATGCGGCCGATCGCCGGCAGCTCCTCGGGGCTGTTGCGGCCGGGGTGGATCCAGCTGGGGGCGATGTCGGGCGCATCGGTCTCGAGCACGATGGCGTCCAGCGGCAGCTCCGCCGCCAAACGCCGGATCTGCAGTGCGCGCGTAAAGGTCATGGCGCCGCCGAAGCCGAGGCGGAATCCCAGGTCGATGAAGTTCTGCGCCTGCTGGAAGCTGCCGTTGAAGGCGTGGGCGATGCCGCCGTTCGGCCTGATCTGGCGCACGTGCTTGAGCACCTGGTCCTGCGAGCGGCGCACGTGGGTCAGCACCGGCAGGCCGAGATCGCGCGCGATGCGCAGCTGCTCGCGCAGGAAAAGCTCCTGCTTCTCGCGCATGGCCGGCTCGCACAGCATGGGGATGAAAAAGTCCAGGCCGATCTCGCCGATGGCCACGAAGCGCGGGTCCGCCATCGCCTCTTCGGCCAGGCGGCGCAGCAGCGCCAGGTCGTCCTCGGTCGCCCGCGGCACATGGATCGGGTGGATGCCGAGCGCGTAGCTGGCGTTCGGGGCGGCATGGGCCAGCTTGCGAACGATCTCGAAGTTGCCGCGTTCGACGGCCGGGATCACGATCATCGACACCCCGGCCTGCCCTGCGCGCGCCGCGACCTGCAGGGACTCGTCGCCGAACTCATGGGCGTCGAGGTGGCAGTGGGTGTCGATCCACATGGCGGTTCAGGTCTGTTCGGCCTGCAGTCCGTGCTCGGTCAGGCGCAGCACGCGGTCGCAGCGGCGCGCCAGTTCCGGATCGTGGGTCACGATCACGAAGGCGGTGCCGAGGGTGCGCGAGAGTTCCAGCATCAGGTCGAAGATCGTCTCGGCGGTGTTGTGGTCGAGGTTCCCGGTCGGCTCGTCGGCCAGCACGCAGGCCGGCTCGGTGACGAGTGCGCGCGCCAGGGCCACGCGCTGGCGCTCGCCGCCCGAGAGTTCGCCGGGCCGGTGGATGGCGCGCTTGGCCAGGCCGACCCTGGCCAGCATGGCTTCGGCGCGCGCCACCGCCTCCTCGCGCTTCACGCGGCGGATTAGGAGCGGCATGGCGACGTTGTCCAGCGCCGAGAACTCCGGCAGCAGGTGGTGGAACTGGTAGACGAAGCCGAGCGACGCGTTGCGCAGCTCGCCGCGCCGGGTTTCCGACAGCGCGGCGAAGTCCTCGCCCTGCAGCACCACCGCGCCGCCGCTCGGGGTATCGAGGCCGCCGAGGATGTGCAGCAGGGTCGACTTGCCGGACCCGGAGGCGCCGACGATGGCCACGCGTTCGCCGCGGCCGATGGAAAAGTCGATATTGTCCAGCACCCGCACGGCGTAGTCGCCTTCGCGGAAGGTCTTGCCGACGCCGCGGCAGGACAGGACCGGCGCGCCGGCAGTGTTCATGGTATTGCTCATTTCTTTTCGCATGTCATTCATAGCGCAGGGCCTCCGCGGGCTTCACGCGCGACGCCGACCAGCTCGGATACAGGGTCGCCACGAAAGCCAGCAGCACCGACACGCCGCCGATCTTGAAAACGTCCGGCCAGCGCATGTCCGAGGGGATCTCGCTGATCAGGTAGATATCCTTGGACAGGAACTGGATCCCGAACAGGTGCTCGATGAAGGGCACGATCACGTCGATGTTCAGGGCCACCAGCACCCCCAGCGCGACGCCGGCGATGGTGCCCATGATGCCGACCAGGGCGCCCTGGATCATGAAAATCTTCATGATCGAGCGCGGCGATGAGCCGAGCGTGCGCAGGATCGCGATGTCGGGCTGCTTGTCGGTCACCGTCATCACCAGGGTCGAGACCAGGTTGAACGCGGCCACCGCGATGATCAGGGTCAGGATGATGAACATCATCCGCTTTTCGGTCTGGACGGCGGCAAACCAGTTGGCGTTCAGCTTGGACCAGTCGCGCATGACCAGGTCGCCGGGCATCGACTTCTTGAGTTCCGCCGCCACCTGCGGGGCCTGGTGCATGTCGGCGATGCGCAGGCGCAGGCCCATCGGCGCCTGCAGGCGCTCCATGCGCTCGGCGTCCTGCAGGTGGACGAAGGCCATCGCCGAATCGAATTCGTAATGGCCGGCCTCGAAGATACCGGCCACCGTGAAGCTGCGGGTGCGCGGCACCATGCCGGCCGGGGTGGTCTGGGCCTGGGCCAGCATCATGGTGACCTTGTCGCCGACGCCGACGCCGAGCGAGCGCGCCAGCACATAGCCCAGCACGATGTTGAATTCGCCCGGACGCAGGTTCTGCAGGCTGCCCTGGCGGACCTGCTTGCCGACGCTTGATACCTTGTGCTCTTCTTCCGGCAGGATGCCGCGGATGGCGGCCGGCTTCATGACGTCGTCGCGCACCAGCAGGCCCTGGGTCTCGACGAAGGGCGCGGCACCGCGCACGGCCGGGTTGCGGAAGGCTTGCTGCTCTTCCTGGCGCCAGTCGGGCATGCTGCCGCTGGCGTCGAAGACCTCGATATGGGCCAGCACCGACAGCATGCGGTCCATCACTTCCTTCTGAAAACCATTCATCACCGACAGCACCACGATCAGCGCGGCCACCCCGAGGGCGATGCCGGACACCGAAATCAGCGAAATAAAGGAGATAAAACTGTTCCGGCCGCTGCGCTTGCCGGCCCGCGTATAGCGCAGGCCGACCAGCCATTCGTAGGGCAATTTGTGGATGATGCTCATGGGCTCCAGTGCGTATTTCTTTTGGTCCCGCAGTTTGCCATACAAAGGGAATGCACGTGAGGAATTGTCACAATTGGAATAGATTTCGGCTACCCAGGCCGACAGTCGATTACCAATAGTTCCAGCCCGCACGCAGCAGCAAGGCATTTTCATGCGTGCTGCCGTCCATGCTTCTCGCTCCCTGGTAGCTCAGGCCGATCGTCCATCCCCGCTGAATCATGAACTCGAGACCCGCGGACATCGACAGGCTGTTCTGGTCCAGGCCAAGCACGGTCACGGTATACGTATCGTTTCCGGTATCGGCATAGCCCAACCTGGCCACACTGTTGCGGCGAACCGCATCGCTGTATTCGACGCGGCCGGTCAGCCTGAGGACGCCCCATGAAACCGGAATGCCATATTGGCCGCGCAAGCCGACGATCGCGGCCAGGGTGTTGATACGCTGGTCCGCATATGCCAGGTTGTAGATGCCCGCCCCCGACTCCAGGTAGTGGCGCAAGCGGCTGGACGAGAATTGCAGGCGGCCGTAAGGCGACAGCAACAGGGTCTCGCGCTTGAACTCGACACCGCTGCTGACGGCGCCGAAAACCTGCTGGCCGATCCGGCTGCCGTCCGCAAAGCTGCCCGTATCGGTCACGTAGCGGTGGTTGTCGAAATCGAGACGGCCATAGCCCAGGAGGCCGTCGACGAATATCGGCCCCGGGTGATAGCTGGCGTACATGGCGGAACTCGCGGCAGTCGCCTTGCTTTGCGTGCCGGACCTGGCGACGTCACTGACGTCGCGCCCGAAGCCAAGGCCGAGGCCCGCCACGAAGGCGGACGAAAAGCGGTAATCCCCGCCGACGCTGATGCCCGCCGCGGTGTGGTCCAAGCGCAGGCTGTCACGATCGCCGTTGACGAAATTGACGTAGCCCCCGGTCCAGACGGCCAGCGCGGAGTCGGTGCGCTCGCCCCGAACCTCCGCAGCTGCGTTCGCCGGTGCGTCGGCGTCGGTTGCACCGATCGCATTGCGCGGCGGCGCCATGTTGCGCTGGGCTTCCTGCAACCGGGTCTTCTGGGGCAGGCTCACATTCACATCGAAGGGCCTGGACAGCCGGTCCCCGTCGTTATGCAGGTTTTCCAGGCGCCTGTTGAAATTGCCGATCTGGGCGCTGGCGAATTGGACCGCGCTTTGTGCCTGCGCGTTGACCACGCCGCTCACCTGCTGATCCTTGCCGGGATCCGGCCGGCCGGCGATATGGATCGTCAGGCTTGCCTTGTTCGAGGTCCCGGCGGCGTTGCTGAGGGTGTATTGCAGCACCACCGTACCGCTGGCCTTGGCCGCCGCGGCAAACCTCAGGAACACGAGCTTGCTGATGGCCGCCTCGCCTTGCGCGCCATCGGCTGTGCTCAGCAGCGAGGCGCCCGTGTAGGGGCCGCCGGTCGCCCCATCCGTCAGATCCACCACGATGGATTGCCCGGCATTGACGGTGACGCTGCGATCCGCGGCAGACGGTACGGGGCCGCGATCGGCAGGGGCAATCGCCAGCGTGTAGGCGGACGTGAGCGTCGACGACGCCGTGTCGGTAGCCGTCACGGTGAACGAGTAATTGCCGGCCGCGGCCGGTGTGCCGGTCAGTACGCCGTCCGAACCCAGGCTGAGTCCAGCCGGGAGGGCGCCCGAGGCAGTGTAGGAGAACGAACCGGTGCCGCCCGCGGCCACGAAGGTCTGGCTGTAGGGTTTGTCGACGGCGGCTG
Source organism: Massilia sp. 05N420 (assembly GCF_056397205.1). Classification (NCBI taxonomy): domain Bacteria; kingdom Pseudomonadati; phylum Pseudomonadota; class Betaproteobacteria; order Burkholderiales; family Oxalobacteraceae; genus Massilia; species Massilia sp. 05N420. The sequence continues at coordinate 9,120 of NZ_JBFTMX010000025.1, read as the reverse complement.
GCGGCAGCGCACCGGCAGCCGGCGACAGGGACATGGGCGGCGCCGTCACGGTAATATTGACGGTGGCGGCGCTCGATGCCCCGCCACCATTGGTCGCCGTGTAGCTGAAACTGTCGGAACCGAAATAGCCGGCCGCCGGCGTGTACAGCATGCTGGTGCCGGATACGGTGACCGTGCCGTGGCTTGGAGACGAGGTGACCGTCACGGACGTTGCCGTTCCCGTGATTGCCAGACTCACCGTGTTGTTCCTGCTGTCGGCGGCCACCGTGGCGCTGACGTTGGCGACGGCCGGCGGCGCGGGTGGCGGCGCCGTGATGGCGATGCTGGCGGTGGCGGCAGCCGACGTACCGCCGTTGTTGCTTGCGGTGTAGGTGAAGCTGTCCGCCCCGGAATAGCCAGCTGCCGGAGTATAAAGGATGCTCGTGCCTGACACAGTAGCTGTGCCGTGGCTAGGCGCCGACGCCACTGCCACCGACGTTGCCGCTCCGGTGATGGCCARAGYSACCGTGTTATTGCTGCTGTTGGCRGCSACCGTSGCRSTGACGTTGGCGACAGTCGGCGGTGCAGCGGTGACGGTGATGCTGGCGGTGGCGGCGCTCGACGTGCCGCCGCTGTTGGTCGCTGTATAGCTGAAGCTGTCGGYCCCCGAGTAGCCGGCAGCCGGGGTGTACAGGATGCTGGTGCCCGACACGGTAGCTGTGCCGTGGCTCGGCGCCGAYGCCACCGCCACCGAMGTYGCCGCTCCGGTGATGGCCAAAGYCACCGTGTTATTGCTGCTGTTGGCAGCCACCGTCGCACTGACGTTGGCGACRGTCGGCGGYGCWGCGGTGACGGTRATGCTGGCGGTGGCGSYGCTCGACGTGCCGCCGCTGTTGGTCGCTGTATAGCTGAAGCTGTCGGCCCCCGAGTAGCCAGCTGCCGGGGTGTACAGGATGCTSRTKCCCGAMACGGTAGCTGTGCCGTGGCTCGGCGCCGACGCCACCGCCACCGAMGTCGCCGCTCCGGTGATGGCCAGAGTCACCGTGTTATTGCTGCTGTTGGCAGCCACCGTCGCACTGACGTTGGCGACGGTCGGCGGCGCTGCGGTGACGGTAATGCTGGCGGTGGCGCTGCTCGACGTGCCGCCGCTGTTGGTCGCCGTATAGGTAAAGCTGTCCGCACCCGAGTAGCCAGCAGCCGGGGTGTACAGGATGCTGGTGCCCGACACGGTAGCTGTGCCGTGGCTCGGCGCCGACGCCACTGCCACCGACGTTGCCGCTCCGGTGATGGCCAAAGTCACCGTGTTATTGCTGCTGTTGGCAGCCACCGTCGCGCTGACATTGGCAACGGTCGGCGGGGCCGCCGCACCGGTACAGGTGACGCTCACGGCGGTGATGTGCACGCCGGTGGCGATGTTGAGAACCAGACCGGTTGCGGTGAGCTGGGACGAGGTCAAGGTGAAGGAATGCAGGCCGCCGACCCTGGAGCTGCTGTAGTAATTACGGCCATAGGCATTCGTGAAGCTGGTATCCTGGACCAGCACGTGGTCCGTCGCGAACGGCTCAATCGCTGCAGGGTCTCCGCCGTCATCCGTGTACGACACGGACACGCTCTCGCCGCTGGCAAACGACGCGGCGGAAAACGAGCGAACGTAGGAAGTCGTGTTCAGCGAAGCAAGCGTGGTACATGCCGGCGACAAGGCGTAAGCGGCCGGGGTCCAGAAGCTGAATTGCGCGAGCAATAACAAAAGAATACATAGTGCCTGCCGTTTGATGAGCGCCAGGCCGCCAATTTTTCCCGTCCCCCTCGCCTTCTCCGCCTTCCCTCGACCGGTTTCCATAAGATCACTATTAGTTGCCAAAAGGCACCATTATAGATGAATTGTCAGTATCAAAATAGTTGGCAGTGATTGTTTCCCCTGTCGCTTTGGCGAAGCCTCCATTTGTCCTACAATACGCCATGGCCCACATATCGCTCGTCCTGCCGTTCGCCCTCCCCGTTCCCGAATTCGCGCCCGACCTGATCCGCGCCCTCGATGCCCCGGCCCTGGCGGCGCTGCTGTCGCGTTCTTCCAGCCAAATGTTCCGCCCGCTGGAGGGCAGCGCGCGCGTGCTGCCGCACGAACTCTGGATCGCGCGCAGCCTCGGCCTGGCCAACGGCACCGCGCCCGGCTTCGCCACCAGCAGCATGCGCGGCTACGGCCTCGATCCGGGCGACGGCACCTGGTTCATCGTGAACCCGGCCCACATCCAGATCGCCCACAGCCACCTGATGATGGGCGACACGCGCCGGCTCGACCTGCGCGAGGATGAAGCGCGCGGCCTGTTCGACAGCGCGCTCGCCTGCTGCGAGGAGGCCGGCCACGCGCTGCTGTACGGCGCGCCCGACACCTGGTTCCTGCGCGCCGACACCTGGGACGGCATCCAGACCGCCAGCCCGGACGCCGCGGTCGGCATGAACCTGACCGACTGGGTGCCGGCCGGGGCGCAGGCGCGCGCCTTCCGCAAGCTGCAGAACGAAGTCCAGGTCAGCTGGTACACCCACCCTGTCAACGCGGCCCGCGAAGCGCGCGGCCAGGCCCCGATCAATTCGATCTGGCCCTGGGGCGCGTCGAGCGTGGCGGCCGAGCATGCCTTGAAACTGGTGGCGCGCGCCGCCGGCAAGCTGGCGCCCCAGCCCGCGGTGGCCACCTATGCCGCGCCGGGCTGGCTGACGGCCCTGGCCGACCAGCGCCTCGACAGCCTGGACGGCATCGGCGCCCTGATCGCCGATGGCGACGGGGGTGCCGACAAGGGCCGCCTGCTCGTCTGCGGCAACGCCGCCGCCGCGGCCATCGCGGCCGACTGGCACGCCTGGCTGCAGGAAATGCACACCCTCGAGCAGACGCTGTTCGCGCCCCTGCTGGCGGCCCTCAAGCAGGGCCGTATCAAGGCCTTGCGGCTGGTGCTGAGCCACCGCGACGGCCACCTGGAAACCACGACCACACCGATGGCCCAGCGCAAATTCTGGCGCCGTCCGACCTTGGAACATCTGAAGAAGTGAAGACCCGTATCTCCACCCGTCCCTTCCCCGGCCGCCAGAGCGAGCAGCTGGCCCAGGGCGGAATCCATCCCGTTCTGGCCCGCGTGTACGCCGCGCGCGGCCTGTCCGACCCGCGCGAGCTGGCCAGCGAACTGCAGGCCCTGCTGCCGCCCACCGCCCTGCTGCAGATCGACGCCGCCGCCGTGTACCTGGCCGACGCCATCCAAAGCCGGAAGAAGATGACCATCGTCGCCGACTACGACTGCGACGGCGCCACCGCCTGCGCCACCGCCCTGCGCGGCCTGCGCTCGATGGGTGCCCACGTCGACTATATCGTGCCGAACCGTTTCGAGTACGGCTACGGCCTGACGCCGGAAATCGTCGAGCTGACCGCGCGCGAAAAATCGCCCGACATCATCATCACCGTCGACAACGGCATCGCCAGCATCGACGGCGTCGAGGCGGCGCGTGCGCGCGGCATCGAGGTCGTGGTCACCGACCACCACCTGCCGGGCGACCATCTTCCGGACGCGCGCGTGATCGTGAATCCCAACCAGCCCGAGTGCGGCTTCCCCAGCAAGCACCTGGCCGGGGTCGGGGTCGTGTTCTACGTGCTGCTGGCCCTGCGTGCCGAACTGCGCAAGCGCGGCGTGTTCGACGCCGTCTCCCAGCCGAAGCTGGATTCCCTGCTCGACCTGGTCGCGCTGGGCACGGTGGCCGACGTCGTCAAACTCGACACCAATAACCGCATCCTGGTCGCCCAGGGCCTCAAGCGCATGCGCGCGGGCCGCATGCATGCCGGCATCGCCGCGCTGTTCCGCGTGGCGGGCCGCGAAGCGCGCTGCGCCTCGCCCTTCGACCTGGGCTTCGCCCTGGGTCCGCGCCTGAACGCCGCCGGCCGGCTGGAAAACATGTCGCTCGGGATCGAGTGCCTGGTAACGGACGATGAAGACCGCGCCTGGCAGATCGCCCAGCAGCTCAACGAGATCAACCTGAAGCGCCGCGAGATCGAGGCCGAGATGCAGGATACCGCCCTGCTCCACCTGGACGATTTCAACCCGTCGGATGCCAGCACCATCGCCGTGTTCGACGAGAGCTGGCACCAGGGCGTGATCGGCATCGTCGCCTCGCGCCTGAAGGAGAAGTTCTACCGCCCGACCATCACTTTCGCCCCGGCCGGCGACGGCTGGATCAAGGGTTCGGGACGCTCGATCGCGGGCTTCCACATGCGCGATGCGCTGGACCTCGTGTCCAAGCGCGTGCCGGGACTGATCGACAAGTTCGGCGGCCACGCGATGGCGGCCGGCCTGTCGATCCGGCATGAGCACTTCGACACCTTCCGCGAGGCCTTCGAAGCCATCGGCCGGGCGTGGCTGAGCGAAGCCCAGCTCGAGCGGGTGGTCGAGACCGACGGCCCGCTGGAAGACGATTTTTATACCGTGCAGTTCATCGAGCTGCTGGACGGCCAGGTCTGGGGCCAGGGCTTCGCGCCGCCGGTGTTCTGCGACGAGTTCCGCGTGGTCAGCCAGCGCGTCCTCAAAGAGAAGCACCTGAAACTGCTGCTCGAGCGGAACGGCCGGCGTTACGACGCGATCTGGTTCGGCAACACGGCCGCCCTGGGCGAACGCGCGCGCGTGGCCTTCCGGCTGGACGCCAACGAGTACAACGGCGTGACCAAGGTGCAGCTGCTGGTCGAGCACGCCGAGCCGGTGTGAAGCTGAATCCGGACGAGGTCGAGTTCAGTGCGATCCGGGCCCAGGGTCCGGGCGGGCAGAACGTCAACAAGGTCTCCTGCGCCGTGCACGCGCGTTTCGACGTCAAGGCCTCCTCACTGCCGGACCATGTCAAGGAGCGCCTGCTGGCGATGCGCGACAGCCGTATCACCGAGGATGGCGTGCTGGTGCTGAAAGCCCAGCAGTCGCGCAGCCTGGAAGCCAACAAGGAAGACGCCCTGCGGCGCCTGCAGGAGCTGATCGACAAGGCGGCCGTGGTGCAGGCGGTGCGGCGCCCGACCGGGCCGACGCGTTCATCCCAACGCCGCCGGCTGGACGAGAAGACCCGCAGCGGCCAGATCAAGGCGCTGCGCGGCAAGGTCAAGGACTAGCAAACCCGATCAGGCCTCGAACGGACGCTTGCCCAGTACCGCCACCACGTGGTCGACGAAGCAGGTGATGCGGGCGGCCAGCGCCGTGTTGCGGTAGTAGACGGCATTGATGGGCTGGAGCACGTCCAGGGTCTGTTCCGGGAAGAGCTGGACCAGCCGGCCGTTCGCGCGGTCTTCGCGGGTCATGAAATCCGAGAGGCAAACGATGCCGAGGTCGGCCAGCGCCATCTGCCGCAGCGTCTCGCCGCTGGACGAGGCGATGGTCGGGCGGATGCGCAGCGTGCAGCCGTCGGTATCGCGCAGCGGCCAGTCGTTCAGGGTTTCGGGCTGGTTAAAGCCGAGCAGCACGTGCTGCCCCAGTTCCTCCGGTCCGGCCGGGGTGCCGTGACGCGCCAGATAGGCTGGGCTGGCCAGCACGCGGATGCGGCTCGTTCCCACCAGCCGGGCGTGCAAGGTCGAATCCTTCAGGACACCGATGCGCAGGGCCACGTCGGTGCGCTTTTCGATCAGGTCGGTGATGCCTTCGTTCGAGTTCAATTCCAGCTCCACGTCCGGATAGCGGGCGCGGAAGCCTTCGATCAGCGGCACCAGCACATGCAGCATGAAGGGCGTGGCCGCATCGACCCGCAGCCGCCCGGCCGGGCGCATGCGCCGCGCCGCCATCTGTTCTTCCGCCGCGTCGACCGAATCCAGGATGGTGCGCGCGTGTTCCAGGAAGGTCGCGCCCTCTTCCGTCAATTCCAGCCGCCGCGTCGTCCGGCGCAGCAACGTCGTCTGCAGCTTTTCTTCCAGCCGTCCCAGCGCGCGGCTGGTCGCCGATACCGTCATCCCCAGCAGTTCCGCCGCGCCGGTGAGCGAGCCCGTGTCCACTACGGCCACGAAGGCCTGCATTTCGTCGAGGGTTGTCTTCATTTTTGATTCAAACGCAAAAGTCTTTGGCCGATCAGGGTCTTAATCCGCAAATATAAACCAAGGACAATACTTCCATCGAAAAACCCGACGGATTCTTCTTCAAGGAGCTGCAATGAAATCTTCAACCGCCTTATTGGCCCTGGCGACCGGCGCCTTTGCCATCGGCACCACCGAATTTACGCCCATGGGGCTGTTGCCGGTGATCGCCGACGGCGTGAACGTCAACATCCCCACCGCTGGCATGCTCGTGTCCGCCTACGCGATCGGCGTGATGGTCGGCGCCCCGGTGATGACCCTGCTGTTCAGCCGCTTCGGCAAACGGGCGGCGCTGATGTCGCTGATGCTTATCTTTACGGTCGGCAACCTGCTGTCTGCATTCGCGCCAGGCTATACCACCCTGCTGCTGTCGCGCCTGATCACCAGCCTCAACCATGGCGCCTTCTTCGGCATCGGCGCGGTCGTGGCCGCCAGCGTGGTGCCGAAAGAGAAACAGGCCAGCGCGATCGCGGCCATGTTCATGGGTCTGACGGTCGCCAACGTCGGCGGCGTGCCGGCGGCCACCTGGATCGGCCAGCAGGTCGGCTGGCGTCTTGCCTTCGGCGGCACCGCCGTGCTGGGCCTGATCACCATCGGCGCGCTGTGGCTGGCCCTGCCCAAGGGTGAACCGGGCGAGCGCCCGGACGTGCGCCGCGAGCTGAAGGTGCTGACGAGCCGCGAAGTGCTGCTGGCCATGGGCACCACCGTGCTGGGCTCGGGCGCCATGTTCGCGCTCTACACCTATGTGGCACCGATGCTGGCCGAGATCACCCAGGCCAGCCCGGGCTTCGTCGCCCTCGCCCTGGTACTGATCGGTATCGGCTTCACCGTCGGCAATAGCCTGGGTGGCCGCCTGGCCGACTGGTCGCTGGATGGCGCCACCAAGCTGATCCTCGCTTCGCTCGCCGTCGTCATGGTGCTGCTGCCGCTGCTGATGAAAACCCATGTCGGCGCCGCCATCGGCCTGCTGGTCTGGGGTGCCGCGGCTTTCGGCATCGTGCCGCCGGTACAGATGCGCGTCATGCAGGCTGCCTCCCAGGCGCCGGGTCTGGCTTCGTCGGTGAACGTCGGCGCCTTCAACCTCGGCAACGCGGTCGGCGCGGCCCTTGGCGGCGTGGTCATCGGCCAGGGACTCGGCTATGCGGCTGTGCCTTACGTCGGCGCGGCGCTCGCTGCCGGCGGTCTCGCCCTGGTCTGGATCGGCAATGCCGGGCACCAGCGGGATGCGGCCTGCACTTCCTCTTCTTCCATCTAATTCGACTTGATAAGGACATATACCATGAGCAAGATCCCTTCCTTCGGCGTCGGCACCTTCCGCCTGACCGGCCAGACCGTCATCGATTCGGTGTCGACCGCACTCGAGCTCGGCTACCGGGCGGTGGACACGGCGCAGATCTACGGCAACGAAGCCGAAGTCGGCCAGGCCGTGGCGGAAAGCGGTGTGCAGCGCTCCGAGCTGTTCCTGACCACCAAGATCTGGACCGCCAACCATGCGCGGGAGCAGCTCGTCCCCAGCCTGCGCGAGAGCCTGGAGAAACTGCGCACCGACTATGTCGACCTGACCCTGATCCACTGGCCGGCGCCCGGCAACGGCGTCGAGCTGCCGGAGACCATGGAAGCGCTGGCCGAAGCGAAATCCCTGGGCCTGACGCGCCAGATCGGCATTTCCAACTTCAATATCGCACTGACGCGGCAGGCCATCGACGTCGTCGGCAAGGACCAGATCGCCACCAACCAGATCGAGCTGAGCCCCTACCTGCAGGGCCGCAAGCTGACCTCCTTCCTGGAAGAACAGGGCATCACCGTCACTTCCTACATGACCCTGGCCTACGGCAAGGTGCTGAAGGATCCGGTGCTGGCGCGCATCGCCGACAAGCACCAGGCGACCGTGGCCCAGGTGGCACTCGCCTGGGCCCTGCAACTGGGCTATGCGGTGATTCCGTCGTCCACGAAGCGCGAGAACCTGGCCAGCAACCTGCTGGCGCGTGAACTCGTGCTGGACGCCGACGGCATGGCGCAGATCGCGGCGCTCGACCGCAACGGCCGCGAAGTCAGCCCCGAGGGCCTGGCGCCGGTGTGGGACTGAAGGGAGACCTGCCATGAACAGCCCCGCGCTCGCTCGCCTTGCCTCCGGTGGTTTCAGCATCGGCATCGAAGCTCCGCTGGACAACGACTGGACCCAGGCCGGCGAGAACGCCCGGCGCGCGTCGAATCGGCTGCCCGGCGAGCCGGACCTGCAGCGCCATGCCGACCTGGCGCGGCTGGCCGACCGGCTCGGCTTCCGTGCCCTGTGGGTGCGCGACGTGCCGGTGTATGACCCGTCCTTCGGCGATGCGGCCCAGGTGTTCGAGGTATTTTCCTACCTGGGTTACCTGGCCGGCATCACCAACGACATCCTGCTCGGCACCGCCGCCGTGGTGCTGCCGATCCGCGAGCCCCTGCTCACGCTGAAGTCGGCCGCGACCGTGCAGCGCCTGAGCGGCAACCGCCTGCTGATGGGCGTGGCCAGCGGCGACCGGCCGGTCGAGTATCCGCTGTTCGGCCGCGACTTCGCCGGGCGCGGCGGCAGCTTCCGCGAACAGGTGGCGCTGCTGCGCGATGGCGCGCAGGCTATCCTGCCGCCGGGACTGGACGTGCTGCCGAAGATGGATGCGCCGCTGCCGCTGCTGGTGGCCGGTCTCGCCCAGCAGGAGCCGGCCTGGATCGGCGAACGGATGGATGGCTGCCTGGCCTATCCCGGCACGCCCGAGGACCACCAGCACCGCGTCGCCGCCTGGCGCGCGGTGGCCGGCGCCAAGCCCTACGCCAGCTTCATCCACCTGGACCTGGCCGAGCGGCCCGACGAGCCCCTGCAGCGCTGGCGCTTCGGCCTGCGCGGCGGCCGCGAGGCACTGATCGCCGAACTGCAGGCACTGCGCGCAGCCGGCGTCGACCACGTCGGCCTGCACTTCCGCCGCAACCGCCGGCCACTCGACGAGACCTTCCACGAGATCGCCGAGCACGTGCTGCCGCATTTTCATCTCGCCCGCTAAATTCGGGGTCAGAGCACATTAGAAATGCAATTCGGG
>NZ_JBFTMX010000024.1:0-77317 GCF_056397205.1 Massilia sp. 05N420 | reverse complement strand
GCACCGGCCGCCGCGCCGCCGCCCGCGCCGACGCCGCCGGCCAGGTTGTGCTCATGCAGCTGGTCGCCCGGTTTCGGGTTCACGACTTCACCCGCGCCCTTGCCGGCCATGTCGCCGGCAATGCCGCCGACGACCGCGCCAGCCACCGCGCCGATCGGGCCGCCGACGGCGCCGATCGAAGCACCGGCCAGCGCGCCGCCGGCAGCGCCGGTGCCCTGCGCCAGGTTGTGTTCATGCAGGCGGTCTTCCGCATGCGGGTTCACGACTTCGCCCGCGCCACGTCCGGCAGCGCCGCCGGCCAGGCCGCCGATCGCGGCGCCGGCCGCCATGCCGATCGGGCCGGCCACCGCACCGGCGGCGGCACCGACTGCCGCGCCGGCGCCCGCGCCCACACCCTTGGCCATGTAGTGTTCACCCAGGTCGTCGCCCGCTTTCGGGTTCACGACTTCGCCGGCGCCCTTGCCGGCCATGCCGCCGGTGATGCCGCCGATCGCGGCGCCCGCCAGGGTGCCGACCGGGCCGGCGACCGAGCCGATGCCCGCGCCCACGGCCGCGCCGGCGAGGGCACCGATGCCGGTGCCGATCACGTGCGAGCCGCCGTTATCGGTGAAGGAGCGCTGGATGTATTCGACGTCGTCATCCGAACGGGGATTCACGCCCATCAGGATGCCGCCCTGGTTGATGCCTTCTTCGTAGTGCTTGACGCGCTCCTCCGGGATGCCGGCGCCGATCAGTGCGCCGATCAGGCCGCCGGTGATGCCGCCCGCGCCTGCGCCGGCCAGGCCGGCCGCCAGCGGACCCGCCACCACCAGGCCCAGGCCCGGCAGCACCAGGGTGGTGCCCAGCGCGGCCACGCCGGCCAGCACGGCGCCGATGGTGCCGCCGATACCGGCACCGACGCCGGCGCCTTCAGCCGCTTTGCTGCCCAGCTCGGTTTCGGTGTCGTTGAAATGGGTCTTGCGGGTCGAGTCCGACATCATCAGGTTGACGTCGTCCTTGGTATAGCCGCGCGTCGAGATGGCGCTGTAGGCGCGTTCGGCGCTGGCGCGGTCCGGGAACAGGCCGGTGACCATGCGATTCTGGTTGTTCTGCTTGTCGGTGTCGAAGATGCTCATAGTGTGTCCTCTCAAGGTCGGTGTGCCAGGCACGTATTGGATACGTGTTTTCTAAAAATCGGGTAGTGCAATGGAAGCAACGATATGCCTGCCCAGCAGTGCGCTTCTGTTCGCTGACGCACCCTTGCCCGGACATTCCAAGCATCAAGAGAACGTCGTCGCACTTTGCGCGTCTAACGTACGTTGCCGCACCGACCCGGGTACGTACGCATCACTAGACTTTGCCCATGGCCTCGGCAATCAATTGGCCTGGAGTATGTTTTTCCAACTTGAGGAGGAATCAACATGTTATTCATTATCTGGATCGTCGTCGGTGGTATTCTCGGCTGGCTCGCCAGCATGGTCATGAAGACGGACGCTGAACAAGGCATGATTCTCAATGTCGTGGTCGGTATCGTTGGTGCCTTCCTGGGCGGCTGGCTGCTGTCCCCGCTGTTCGGTTCCGGCACCATCAACGCGGACGACTTCAGTGTCTCGTCGCTGCTCGTTTCCTTCCTGGGCGCCGTGATCCTGCTGGCCATCGTGAATCTGCTGCGTCGCGGCCGCGTCCGCTAAGCAGTGCGCTACTTCGGTTAAAACCAACGCTCTTTCCGGCGTTGGTTTTTTTTGTGTCTAAAATATTTCCATGCGTATACGTCGCTCCATCGTTGCCTTGATCGCCTGCATCGCCACCCTCGTGGTCGGCCTGCTGGCGCTCAACCTCATGCCGAACGAAAAACAGATCGAGACCCAGCTGACCCGCCAGTACGACACCAACGACCCGCAATTCCGCCGCTCCCTCGGCGTGCTGCTCGGCCCGCCCCTGGTCGAAGGCAACAAGGTCGAGGTCCTGCTGAACGGCGACCAGATCTTCCCCGCCATGCTGAAGGCGATCCGCGAGGCGCAGCACACCATCACCTTCGAAACCTATATCTACTGGTCCGGCTCGATCGGCCGCGAATTCACGGAAGCGCTGGCGGAACGCGCGCGCGCCGGCGTCAAGGTCCACGTCCTGCTGGACTGGATCGGCAGCATGAAGATCAGTAATGCCGAAATGGAGCAGATGCGCAGCGCCGGCGTCGAGCTGCACCGCTACCACAAGCCGGTGTGGTGGAAGCTGGCGCGGCTGAACAACCGCACCCACCGCAAGCTGCTGGTTGTCGACGGCCGCATCGGCTTTACGGGTGGCGTCGGCATCGCCGACAAATGGCGCGGCCACGGCCAGGACGAGGACCACTGGCGCGACACCCATTTCCGCGTCGAGGGCCCGGCGGTCGGCCAGATGCAGGCCGTGTTCAACGACAACTGGACCAAGGCCACCGGCACCGTGCTCGACGGCGACGCCTACTTCCCGGCCCTGAAGCACGAGGGCGAGTCGGCGGCGCAGATGTTTTCCAGTTCCATCACCGGCGGCAGCGAGAGCATGCACCTGATGTACCTGCTGGCGATCACCGCCGCGCGCCACACGATCCACCTGTCGAACGCGTATTTCGTGCCGGACGACCTGGCGGTGCGGGCCCTGGTCGCGGCGGCCAAGCGCGGGGTCGACGTGCGCATCATCACGCCCGGCAAGATCATCGACTCGGACGTGGTGCGCGCCGCCTCGCGCGAGCGCTGGGGCGAACTGCTCGCGGCCGGCATCAGGATCGCCGAGTACCAGCCCACCATGTACCACGTGAAGGCGCTGGTGGTCGATTCGCTGCTGGTGTCGGTGGGCTCCACCAACTTCGACAGCCGCTCCTTCAGCCTGAACGACGAAGCCAACCTGAACGTCCTCGATCCGGTCTTCGCCAAGCAACAGGAAGCGGTCTTCGAAGGCGACTGGCGCCGCGCGAAGCCGGTCTCGCTGCAGCAGTGGGAAAACCGTCCGCTGCACGAGAAGGCGGCGGGCAAACTGGCCGACCTGATCGGTGCGCAGCTGTAATTACAAAGTGGCAAATATGGGTTGACGCTGGTTTTTCACATACGCATACTGTCGCGAGCTCTGCGGAGCCCGTGGGAAAACAATTCAACAACCGATAGATGCGAATGAAAAAAACATTACTCGCGCTCGCCATCCTGACCAGCTTCGCCGCACAGGCGGACGAAGGCATGTGGATGCCGCAGCAGCTGCCACAAGTAGCCAAGCAACTGAAAGCCGCCGGCCTCAAGCTCGACCCGGCCACCCTGACCAAGCTGACCGAATTCCCGGCGGGCGCGATCGTGAGCCTGGGCGGCTGCTCGGCTTCCTTCGTCTCGCCGCAGGGCCTGGTGATCACCAACCACCACTGCGTCTACAACAGCGTGGCGATCAACTCGACCCCGCAGCGCGACCTGCTGGCGAACGGTTTCCTGGCCAAGAGCATGGACGAGGAACTGCCGGCCGCGCCGGGCAGCCGCGTGTTCGTGACCGAGGAAGTGGCGAACGTCACCAACCGCGTGATTACCCCGGAAGTCGCCAAGTTGACCGGCAAGGCCCGCGTCGAAGCGATCGAGAAGAACCAGAAGGCGCTGGTGGCCGAGTGCGAAAAAGACGCCGGCTACCGCTGCACCGTGCCGAGCTTCTACGGCGGCCTCGAGTTCTACCGCATCAAGCAGCTGGAAATCCGCGACGTGCGCCTGGTGCACGCGCCGGCAGTCGGCATCGGCAAATTCGGCGGCGACACCGACAACTGGATGTGGCCGCGCCACACCGGCGACTACGGCTTCTACCGCGCCTACGTGAGCCGCGACGGCAAGGCCGCCGAGTTCTCGAAGGATAACGTGCCGTACAAGCCGAAGCACTTCCTGAAGATCGCCAAGGAAGGCGTCAAGGAAGGCGACTTCATCATGGCCATGGGCTACCCGGGCCGCACCAACCGTCACCGCCTGCCGTCGGAAGTGGCGTTCACCTTCGACTGGAACTACCCGGCCTTCGTGAAGGCGTCGGGCGAGACCCTGGCGATCATCGAGCGCGAGACCAAGAACGATCCGGCCGCCAAGCTGAAGTACGCCGGCCAGGTCGCGGGCGTCAACAACTACTACAAGAACCGCAAGGGCATGATCGCCAGCTACGAAGGCAGCGACATCCTGGCGCGCAAGACCGCCGAGCACAATGCGCTGAAGGCCTGGGTCAACGCCAACCCGCAGCGTAAAGCCGAATTCGGCGCCGACATCGACACCGTCGAGAAGCTGATCGCCGAGCGCGACGCCAAGATCAAGCGCGAGTTCTTCCTGAGCTACTCGACCCCGCGCTTCCTGAACTCGGCGCGCGCCCTGTACCGCCTGGCCAACGAGCGCACCAAGCCGGATGCCGAGCGCAAGTCGGGCTACCAGGAACGCGACATGCCGCGCCTGACGTCGAGCATCACCGGCCAGGACCGCACCTACGACGAGAAGGTCGACAAGGCTTTGGTACTGAACTTCCTGAAGCAATATGTGGAGCAAAATCGCGCCCAGCCGGGTAATGAAAACGCCGCCTTCGACGCCGCGCTGGGCATCAAGCCGGGCATGAGCGAAGCCGAACTGAAGGCCGCGCTGGACAAGCTGTACGCCGGTTCGCAGCTGCAGAACAAGGACTTCCGTGTCCAGTGGCTGAACAAGTCGCCGGCTGACTTCCAGTCCAGCAACGACGCCTTCATCAAGGCCGCCGTCGCCCTGTACGACGCCGACCGCAAGGAAGAAGCCGAGGACGAGGAACTGGGCGGCAACATCCAGAAAGCCTACGCCAGCTACATGAAGGCCAAGATCGCCTACATGAACAGCCGCGGCCAGGCCGTCTACCCGGACGCCAACTCGACCCTGCGCGTCACCTTCGGCAACGTCAAGGGCCGCAGCTACGGCGCCGACGGCACCGGTTCCTGGACCGCCTTCACCACCGTGAAGGGCGTGGTTGCCAAGCACACCGGCGAAGGCGAATTCAACGCACCGGAGAAGCAGCTGGCCGCGATTCGCGCCAAGGACTTCGGCAACTACGCCGATCCGAAGCTGAAGACCGTGCCGGTCGACTACCTGGCAACCCTGGACATCACCGGCGGCAACTCGGGTTCGGCTGCGCTGAACTCGAAGGCCGAGCTGATCGGCCTGGCCTTCGACGGCACCCTCGATTCCATCATCTCGGACTGGGACTTCAACAAGGAAGCCACGCGCGACATCCAGGTCGACATCCGCTACATCCTGTGGAACATGGACAAGGTCGACCACGCGGACAACCTGCTGAAGGAAATGGGCGTCAAGTAAGCGCCTGGGTGGACGCTTCGCGGCGTCCATTGCAAAAAGCCACGCTGCCGCAAGGCGCGTGGCTTTTTGCATTGCGGCGCCGGCAGCGGCGGCCCGTCGACTACGCGCCCCCTTGCAGGCAGGCCCGCCGCATGTGCTCGACCAGCCGCAGTGCCCGCGCCGGCAGCGGCCATTCCGCCCGGTAGATCAGCCACAGCCGGTCCACGACGGGCGCGCAGCCCTCGATCACGCGGATCGCATCCGGGCGCGCAAACGCCAGGCGCGCGTGGCGCGGCAGCACGGTGAAGCCGAAGCCCCGTGCTACCGGTTCCAGGATCAAGCCGATCTGATTGACGAAGCCGTGCCTAGGGAGCGTGTGCACGCCCGGGTTGGCGGGAAACTGGCGGCTGAGCAGGCGCGTAGCCATCGCCTGGCCGTCCGGGTGATCGATGAAACCCAGCGTCGCCAGGTCGTCCCAGCTGTCCGCCCTGGCAGCGGCCGGCACCAGCAGTTCCAGTGGTTCTTCGATAAAGGCTTCGGAGGCCAGGCGCGGATCGTCGGGCTTGAGCGTGACCAGGCCCAGCTCATAGGTGTTGTTCAGTACGGCATCGCGCGCTTCCGTGTCGGGCGCGAAGCGGTGGCGAATCACCAGGCCGCGGTGTGCCTGCTGCAAGTCGAGCAGCACCGGATACAGCGCCAGCCCGATGCTGCCGGGCGTGACCAGGCTGACTTCGCCGCTGTCGGCCTGGGCGTCGGTGAGGCGGGATTGCAGGCGCTTGTCGGCCTGCCCGAGCTCCGCGCAATAGTCGAGCAGCGCCCGGCCCGCCGGCGTCAGTTCGATCTGGCGCGGGCGGCGGACCAGGAGCGGCCCAAGCGCATCTTCGAGGTGGCTGACGTGCTGGCTGACCGCCGCCTGCGTCAAGCCGAGGCGTCCGGCCGTGCGTGTAAAGCTGCCGGTCTCGGCCAAGGTGGCGAAGCTGCGCAGCCATTGCGGGTTTAGCATAAGCAATTTTTATGGCAATAATAAGTTCACATTAGTGTACATTATGGCTGCCAAGGCTTAGGCTTTCGTGAGGGATATCTCGTCCCCCGTCGCGGCATGGGCCGCGGCCAGACCATCAATCACAGAACACATGTCAGCCTTATTTACTCCCTTTAGCCTCAAAGATCTCACCCTGCGCAACCGCATCGCGGTGCCGCCGATGTGCCAGTACCGCGCCAACGACGGCTTCGTCAACGAATGGCACCAGGTTCACTATGCCGGCATCGCGCGCGGCGGCGCCGGCCTGGTGATCGTCGAAGCAACGGCCGTATCGCCGGAAGGCCGCATCACCCCGGGCTGCACCGGCCTGTGGAATGACGCCCAGGTCGAAGGCATGGCCCGTGTCGCCGCTGCCATCCGCGCCGGCGGCGCCGTCGCCGGCATCCAGATCGGCCACGCCGGCCGCAAGGCCAGCGCCAACCGCCCGTGGGAAGGTGACGACCACATCCCGTCCGATGCGCCCTACGGCTGGGACACCATCGCGCCGTCGGCGATCGCCTACGGTGGCGGCCTGCCGAAGGTGCCGAAGGAAATGACGCTGGACGACATCGCGCGCGTGAAGGCCGATTTCGTGGCCGCCGCCAGGCGCGCGCTGGCCGCCGGCTTCGAGTGGCTGGAACTGCACTTCGCCCACGGCTACCTGGGCCAGAGCTTCTTCTCGGCGCACACCAACCACCGCACCGACCAGTACGGCGGCGACTTCACGGGCCGCAGCCGCTTCCTGCTCGAGACCCTGGAGGCCGTGCGCGAAGTCTGGCCGCAGCACCTGCCGCTGACCGCGCGCTTCGGCGTCATCGAGTACGACGGCAAGGAAGAGGAGACCCTGAACGAATCGATCGAGCTGGCCCGCATGATGCGCGCGCGCGGCCTCGACATGCTGAGCGTCAGCGTCGGCTTCACCATCGCCGACGTCGACATCCCCTGGGGCCCGGCCTTCCTGGGCCCGGTGGCCCAGCGGGTGCGCGAAGCAAGCGGCCTGCCGGTATCCTCGGCCTGGGGCTTCGACGGCCCGCAGCTGGCGGAGCGCGCGGTGGCGGACGGCCAGCTCGACCTGGTGATGGTCGGCCGCGCCCACTTGGCGAATCCGCACTACCCGTTGCAGGCCGCGCAGGAACTGGGCATCGACCGCCCGACCTGGGTGCTGCCGGCGCCGTATGCGCATTGGCTGGAGCGTTACAGGATGCAGAAGTAAGCTGCGGCGCGTGTGAGCCGTCATCCCCGTGAAAACGGGGATCCATGCTGAGTGCCCGAAGTCAGCGCAAATGAAAAAGCCGCGTACCTTTACAAGTACCCGGCTTTTTGTTTGTGCACCGGTTTCTGATACTCAGCATGGGTTCCCGCTTYCGCGGGAACGACGGCTTTAGTGCGTCAACTCCGTCTTCTGCGCCCCGGCCCTGTTCAAGCGGCTGTTGCGCACCCCATAGCCGAAATAGGTCAGGACCGCCACCGTCATCCACACCGCGAACACGGTATAGGTGATCGGCGACAGGCCCAGCACCAGGTAGAGGCAGGCCAGGATCGACAGGCCCGGCACCAGGTAGGGACCGAAAGGCACGCGGAACCCCTTGCGGCCGGTGCGCTTGTCCTCTTCCTTCTGCTTGCGGCGGATGACCGGCACCGCCACCGACACCACCATGAAGGCGACCAGAGTGCCCATGCTCACCATGTCCCACAGGAAGGTGGAGTCGACCAGGCCGGCCACGATGCCCACCACGATCGAGACGATCAGGGTATTCGCCACCGGCGACTGGGTGCGCGGGTTCACTTTTTGAAAGGTCTTCGGGATCAGGCCGTCGCGCGAGATCGCATACAGGATGCGGGTCTGGCCGTAGATCGTCACCAGGGTCACCGAGAACACGGAGATGACGGCGCCGCCCGACAGCACCAGTGCCGGCCAGGCCTTGCCCGTCACGTTCTGCAGGATCACGGCGAGGCCGGCTTCCTGGCCCTCGAACATATGGGCCGGCTGGGCGCCCATGGCGGCAACCGCCACCAGCATGTAGAACACGGTCACGATCAAGAGGGCGATCAGGATCCCGAGCGGCACGTCGCGGGTCGGGTTGCGGGTTTCCTCGCCGGCGGTGGCGATGGTGTCGATGCCGATGAAGGAGAAGAACACGGTGCCCGCCGCCGCCGTCACGCCGGCCATGCCGCCCAGGCTGTGGCCGTCCTTCGCCGCGAAGAAGGGGTGGAAGTTATTGATGTCGAAGCCGGTCAGGGCGATCGCCGCGAAGAAGATCAGGATGACGAGCTTGATCATGACCATGATGGCATTCGTGGCCGCCGATTCCTTGGTGCCGCGGATCAGCAGGACACAGCACATCACCACCAGCAGGATCGGCGGCAGGTTGATGTGGCCGGCATGGAATTCGATGCCGTTCTTGCCCGAGACGATCATCGGCGAACGCAGGGCGTCCGGGATCTGCCAGCCGATCGCGTTCTGCAGGAAGTTGTTCAGGTAGTCGGACCAGCCGATCGCGGTGGCGCTGGCGGCCAAGCCATATTCCAGCAGCAGGCAGGCGGCGACCACGAAGGCGGCGAATTCGCCCACGGTGGCGTAGGCGAAGGAATAGGACGAGCCGGAGGCCGGCACGCGATCCGCCAGCTCGGCATAGCACAGCGCGGTCAGGCCGGCGGTGATTGCGGCCAGCAGGAAGGACAGCACCACCGCCGGGCCGGCCTTCGGCACCGCTTCGACCATGGTGAAGAAGATGCCGGTGCCGATGGTGGCGCCGACGCCGATCATGGTCAGCGGGAACAGGCCGAGCGTGCGGCCGAGCCCACCGCCGTGGGCGGACGCGTCGTCGAGCTTGCGCTCGGACGTCTTGGTTCTAAAGAGCTTCTGGCCCAATGTCTGGTTCACGGCGTGTCCTTTGGTCGCACTTCCAAAGCCTGCGATTATAGGGCCAGTTGCTGGCCACTTATAGATAACATTTTGCAATGCCCAGAAAAAATATTCCCTCAAAGATGCATTTTTTATGCATATTTATGTAGAATACCTGTGTTTTCACGAAGACCAAACGATGCGCCTCACCCGCTTTTCCGATATCGGCCTGCGCGTGCTCATTTACCTGGAGCGGGCCGGCGAACGCCCTCACCCGGTGACGGTTGCCGAGATCGGCGCCCAGTTCGACATCCCGCTGAACCACCTGGTGAAGGTGGTCGGGCAGCTGGCCAAGCTGGGCTGGATCACGGCGACGCGCGGACGCAACGGCGGCCTGCGCCTGGCGGCCGACCCAAGCACCCTGACCATCGGCCAGGTGTTGCGCAAGCTGGAAGGCGAGGACGATGAACTGGTCGACTGCGAGGGAACGGACTGCGCCCTCAAGCTCGACTGCCAGCTGCGCGGCATGCTGCGCGCCGGGATGCGCGCCTTCTACGAGGCGATGGACCGCTACACGCTGGCCAACGCCACCTCGGGCGCGACCGGCGAACAGGTGATTCGCATGCACCGGATGTTCTGGAGTGGGAACAAGAGTGAGACAGCCAAGGCTGTCTCATAGACTTGGAAAGAAGAGAAGTAGGTGCTCGCTTCGCGGGCATTTTTTTGAACGTTAAATCTGCATTTTAAATGCATCAATAAGGAAAAAACCATGATTTCCGACGCTTCCCGCCCCTATATCGACGCCAGCGTGCCGGTCCTGCGCCAACACGGCCTGACCATCACCAAGCTGTTCTACCAGAACATGCTGAGCGCGCATCCTGAGCTGACCYGCATCTTCAACATGGGCAACCAGGCAAGYGGGGCGCAGCAGCAGTCGCTGGCATCGGCGGTGTTCGCCTACGCGGCCAACATCGGCAATCCGGGCGCGCTGGGTCCGGTGGTCAATCGCATCGTCCACAAGCACGTCTCGGTCGGCATCCGCGCCGAACACTACCCGATCGTCGGCCGCCACCTGCTGGGCGCAATCGCCGCGACCCTGGGCGACGCCGCCACCGAACCGCTGCTGGACGCCTGGAAGGAAGCCTACAACTCGCTGGCCAAGCTGCTGATCGCCGCCGAAGCCGAGATGGTCAGCACCGCCGGCATCCAGCCGGGCGAGACGCGCCCGATGCGCGTCACGGAAGTCGTCCGCGAGAGCGAGAACGTGGTGTCCTTCCGCTTCGTAGCGGCCGACGACAAGCCGCTGCCGGCCTTCCAGGCGGGCCAGTACGTCAGCGTCGCGGTCGACCTGCCGGACGGCAGCCACCAGCTGCGCCAGTACAGCCTGTCCGACGCGCCCGGAAAGGACAGCCAGCGCATCTCCGTCAAGCGTGAAGACGCCGATGCCGAAACGCCGGCCGGCATGGTCTCGAACTGGCTGCACCGGAACGTGCAGGTGGGCTCGATCCTGCAGGTCTCGCATCCCTTCGGCGAATTCACCCCGGACACCGAAGGCGAGCAGCCCATCGTGCTGCTGTCGGCCGGCATCGGCATCACCCCGATGGTGTCGAGCCTCAAGCGCATCGCGGAAGTGAATCCGCAGCGCCGCGTGATCTTCGCCCATGCCGCGCGCGACGCGACCCATCATCCGCTGCGCGAGGAGGTGGGCGCGCTGAAGGATGTGATGCCGAACCTGTCGCTGGTGACCTTCTACGAAGATGCGCAAGGCCGCATGGACGTGAACAAGCTGCCGTCCTGGCCGCGCGAAGGAGCGAATGTGTGGCTGTGCGGTCCGCACAAGTTCATGCAGGCGCAGTGGCTGTCGCTGCTGCACCTGGGCGTGCCGGCGGGGCGCCTGCATCGCGAGGTGTTCGGGCCGGAGCTGCTCGATCACCTGCTGTAATACCATCGACGGGCATGGGCACGGAGTGCCCACCCTACGTTGATGCGGCCGCCACGATATTTAATTCAGCATTTGAACGTGGTTGCCGCTCACCGAGCGCTGCCCCGGATTGCCGTACACGCGGATCCCGCCCGAGCCGCCGTTCTGGGCGATCAGCGATTGGCGGACGTTGGCGGTGATGCCGCCCGAGCCCGAGGACGAGAGGTCGGCCTGGTCGCTGGACAGCTTGCCCAGGTCGAGGTGGCCGGAGCCGTTCGCGCGTGCCGTCAGCGAGCGCACTGTGCCGGTCACGCGCAGCTGGCCCGAGCCGTTCAGGTTGACGATCGCGTAGTCGCCGCGAACCTCGCCGACTTCCAGGCGGCCGGAGCCGCTCAGGTTCAGCCTGGCGTTGGCGCTCTGCAGGCGCGAGGCGTCGAGGCTGCCCGAGCCGTTGCTGCTGGCTTCCAGGCTGGCCACCTGGCCGGACAGGTTCACGGAACCCGAGCCGTTGCGGCGCACGGACAGCGGCGTGCCGCTCAGGCCTTCCACCGTGATGCGGCCGGAGCCGTTCTGGTTCAGGTCGGTCAGGCGCGGCACCGTGTAGATCACGTGCACCGGATTGCGGCTGCGGTAGGAGCGGTCGGCATAGATGTTCAGGGTGTCGCCGCGCACGTCGGTGCGGATCAGCGGCAGCAGGTTGCTGTCGGCTTCCACCACCAGCGAGGTTGCCGGGCCGACACGCACGTCGACCACGAAGGATCCATTCACGTCCAGGCCGTTCACGGTACCGATCATGCGCTGATCGCGCGCGGCCACGCCGTCGCCGTCGACCGTATTGCCGTTGAAGGGGGTCCGGACCTGGTAGTCGCCGTCGGCGCCGGGAGCGACGACGATGGCGCAGCCGCCGAGGGCGGCGAGGCAGGCGATGGCGAGCAGTGTACGCATGGGATGGCCTTTCTGTTAGTAGTGATTGAACTCTAACAAGGCGCGATCGGGCCAGCCCTCCTCATGCGACAAACTGCAGGAAACGCGGAACGAACGGCGTCAGCGCTGGCCCAGGCGGGTATCGCCGAACAGGTTCTTGTACTCGTGGGGCTGGGAGCGCCAGTACTGCGGCGGCGCGCTCACGCTGGCGCCGAGTTCGGCCGCCGCATGCCAGGGCCAGCGCGGGTCGTACAGCATGGCGCGCGCCAGCGCCACCATGTCGGCCTGGCCGGTCTGGACGATGGTCTCGGCCTGCTTGGCCTCGGTGATCAAGCCCACGCCGATCACCGGCATGCTGGTCTCCTGCTTGATGCGGGCCGCGAACTCGATCTGGTAGCCCGGCCCCACCGGGATCTTCTGCAGCGGCGACAGCCCGCCGCTCGAGACGTGGATGAACTGGCAGCCGCGCTGTTCCAACGCCTCGGACAAGGCCAGGCTCTGGCCCAGGTCCCAGCCGCCCTCGACCCAGTCGGTGGCCGAGATGCGCATGCCGACCACCATCTCCGGCGACACGGCCGCGCGGATCGCATCGAACACTTCCAGCGGGAAGCGCATGCGGTTCTCGAGCGAGCCGCCGTATTCGTCGGAGCGCTTGTTTGACAGCGGCGACAGGAACTGGTGCAGCAGGTAGCCGTGGGCGCCGTGGATCTCGATCGCGTCCAGGCCGAGCGCATCGGCGCGGCGGGCGCTGGCGACAAAACCTTCCTTCACGCGCTGCAGGCCGTCGGCATCGAGCGCCAGCGGCACGGTCTCGCCCTGCGCATGCGGAATGGCGGACGGCGCCACGGTCTGCCAGCCGCGCTGGTGGTCCGGCGGGATGTTGGCCCCGCCCTGCCAGGGGACTTCGCTGGATGCCTTGCGGCCGGCATGGCCGAGCTGGATCGCGATCTTGATCGGCGAATGCTTGCGCATCGCATTGACGATGGGTTCGAGCGCGGCCGCGTGCTCGTCGGACCACAGGCCCAGGTCCTCGGGCGAGATGYGTCCCTCCGGCGTGACCGCGGTCGCCTCGATGATCAGGAGGCCCGCGCCGGACAGCGCCAGGTGGCCCAGGTGGATCATGTGCCAGTCGGTCGGCAGGCCTTCGTCGGCCGAGTACTGGCACATCGGCGCGATGGCGATCCGGTTGGCCAGCTCCAGCGGGCCCAGCTTGATCGGAGAAAACAGCATGCTCATGGAAAAGACTCCCCTTTCGGTCGAAAGGGGTAGTCTAGCGCGCACGATTGAATTACGTGCGCACCACCATGATTCCGGCGCGCAGACCCACACGCACGTCCGGATTGGGGAAGACGACGAATTCCTCGTCGTGCTGGACGGTATAGACGGTATCGCCGTCGGTGGCGATGACCTCGCCCTTTTTCAGGGGCGTGAAGTTCTCGGTGTCGCGCCCGAAGCTCATGCGGAAGGCATCGGACAGCTTCATGATCGACTGGGCGGTGTCGAACACCAGCGGCGCCTGCCCGGACGGCGCGGGCGCTCCGCGCAACAGCGCATGCAGCGCCGCGCTCATCGCCGCAAACTGCGACAGGTCGTTCTGCCCCAGGGTGCCGATGCGGCCCAGCTCCACCGTGCTGGCGGCGGCGCCGTGCCGCTCCGCCGTCCAGTACGAATAGGTACCGGCCGACTTCGGGTTCATGATGACGGCTTCGATGCCGCCCTGCCCCAGCCATTCGATCAGGGTCTTGCGCGCGCCCTTCTCGATCAGCTCCGGCACGATCGCGAACTTCGGATAGCGCGAGGCGCGGATTGCCGTGTGCAGGTCGAGGTGCCAGCGTTGCGGGCCGGCGCCGTCGAAGAACGCACGCGTCGCGGCGATCAGGGTGTCCGCCCTGCCCGCCTCGAAGGTGCCGGCGAGGTCGCCGCGTTCGAGGCGGAACATGCGGTTCAGGTCGGCGTCGATGAAACGCTTGCCGACCGCGATGGCGTCGATGCTGCCGACGCACAGCATCAGGTCCACCTTCAGTTCCCGCGGCGCGCGCGACAGCGCATCGAGCAGGTGCGCGACCATCTCGATCGGCCCGGTCTCGTCGCCGTGCACGCCCACCGAAAGCAGCACGCTCGCACGCGCCGTGTCGGCATGCGCATGCTTCAAGGTCAGCACGCCCTTTGCAGGGAGGCCGACCGTGAAGCCTGCGTCGCGGAACAGGCCGGCCACCTGGCCGAAATCGGCCTGGGCCAGGACCCGTACCGATTCCGGCAGTGCTTCGAACGAAGCTGCGCTCATGGCTTGACTCAGCAACTTAGGCCGCGATGCGTTCAGGGCTCGAACCTTCCGACAGCGACCAGACGTTCAGCATCGCCTGTTCGAGGTCGGTCGGCTGGGCGAAGCCCGTCAGGCCCATGGCGCTGGTGACTTCCTGCACCGCGGCCTGCATGTCGCCGGTCTGCTTGCTGCGTTCCAGCACGGTCAGCAGCAGGCGCTGCTGGGTGCGGCGCAGGGCCTGCATCGCGTAGTTGCGCAGCTGTTCCTGCGACTTGCTGGTGGCCGGCAGCTTCAGGCCGCGCTCCAGCGTGTCGATGCCGGATTCGGCGCGCAGCAGCATGCCGACCTGCAGGAACTCGGCCAGCGACATGCCGCCAGGCCTCTGCACCGACACCGCCGCGAACAGGAAGGCCGCCAGCGATTCGACCGTGTCGACCGCCTTCCATGCCTGCGCGAAGGACGGCGGCAGGCCGGCGTGGGCGTCCGCATCCGACTTGCCCGGATTCAGGCGCGCCAGCTGCTCCGGCTGCGAGAACAGCTTGGACAGCTCGGCCATGCCGCCGGCGCCTGCCTGTTCGGCCGGCAGCGACAGCACGCCTTCGATCACGGTGCGCAGCATCACGCGGGTACGCACATCGACGGTCTGCGAGACGTCGCGCGGCACCTTCAGGGCGTCGGCGTCGAGCGCATCGAATACCGGCGCCAGGTGCAGGGCAGCCCAGGCCTGGCCCCAGGCCTTGACCACTTCGGCGTCGTCGATGCGGTGTTCCTGGGCCAGGTCGCGCAGCATCAGCGGACCGCAGCGGTTGACCGACTCGTTGGCCAGCACGGTCGCCAGGATGGCGTTGGCCAGCGGGTGCGCCAGCGGCTTGCGGGTGGCGACCAGCTGTTCCGGGAAGTACGGACGCAGCACGGTTTCGGCCCACGGTTGCTCGGTCAGCGGCAGGGCGGCCAGGATGCGCTTGAAGCGGTTCTTGACGTTGGCGATGACGACCGCCAGTTCCGGCGTGGTCAGGCCCTGGCCGAGTGCCTTGCGGCGCTGCAGCTCGGTCTCGGACGGCAGCTGTTCCAGTTCGCGGGAAACGGCGCCCTCGGCTTCCAGGCTGGCGATCAGGGCGGCATAGCCGTCCACCACCGCGCTGTTCGACTGGGCCTGGGCTTCGCGCACCAGCAGGTGGGTCTGCAGCTTGTTGTCGCGCAGGACCAGCTCTTCCACGGCACCGGTCATCTCGTTCAGCACGCGGTTACGGTCGGCTTCCGGCAGCTGGCCGGCATTGACTTCGGTGTCCAGCCAGATCTTGATGTTGACTTCGTGGTCGGAGCAGTCCACGCCTGCCGAGTTGTCGATCGCATCGGTGAAGATGCGGCCGCCAGCCAGGGCAAACTCGATACGGCCGGCCTGGGTCGCGCCCAGGTTGCCGCCTTCCGCCACGACCTTGCAGCGCAGTTCGCTGCCGTTGACGCGGATGTTGTCGTTGGCGCGGTCACGCACCTGGGCGTGGGTCTCGGTCGAGGCCTTGATGTAGGTGCCGATGCCGCCGTTGTAGAACAGGTCGACCGGCGCCAGCAGGATGCGGTGCATCAGCTCTTCCGGCGTCAGGCTGGTCTCTTCGATGCCCAGCGCGGCGCGGACCTGCGGAGTCAGCTCGATGTGGCGGGCGCTGCGCGGGAACACGCCGCCGCCCTGCGAGATCAGGCTCTTGTCGTAGTCTTCCCACGAGGAACGCGGCAGCGCGAACATGCGCTTGCGCTCGTTGAAGGAGACGGCGACGTCCGGGGTCGGATCCAGGAAGATGTGGCGGTGGTCGAATGCGGCGACCAGTTTCAGCTGGTTCGACAGCAGCACGCCGTTGCCGAACACGTCGCCCGACATGTCGCCCACGCCGACCATGGTGATCGGGGTGGTGTTCATGTCATGGCCCATCTCGTAGAAGTGGCGCTTGACGGCTTCGAAGGCGCCCTTCGCGGTGATGCCCATCTTCTTGTGGTCGTAGCCGTTCGAGCCGCCCGAGGCGAAGGCGTCGCCCAGCCAGAAGCCGCGCGAGACGGCGATGCTGTTGGCGATGTCGGAGAAGGTCGCGGTGCCCTTGTCGGCAGCCACCACCAGRTAAGGATCGTCCTGGTCGTAGCGGACGGTGTCGCCCGGTGCGACGATCTCGCCGCGCACGCGGTTGTCGGTCACTTCCAGCAGGCTGGAGATGAACAGGCGGTAGACTGCTTCGCCCTCGGCCGCCACCACTTCACGCACGGCATCCTTCGGCATCTGCTTGCAGACGAAGCCGCCTTTCGAGCCGGCCGGCACGATCACGGCGTTCTTGACCATCTGCGCCTTCACCAGGCCCAGCACTTCGGTGCGGTAGTCTTCCATGCGGTCCGACCAGCGCAGGCCGCCGCGGGCGACCGGGCCGCCGCGCAGGTGCACGCCTTCGAAGCGGCGCGAGAACACATAGATTTCGCGCCACGGACGCGGTTCCGGGGCCAGCGCCAGGTCGGCGGTGGCGATCTTGAAGATGATCTTGTCGCCGCGGGTTTTCTCGTCCCCCTGGAAGTAGTTGGTGCGCATGGTCGCCATCACCAGGTCGACCAGGGCGGCCATGATCTCTTCGGTGTCGGCGTGGTTGACCTGGGCCAGGCCGGCCTTCAGCGCGGCCAGCTTGGCGTTGCCGGAGGCGCGCTCGTTTTCGCCCAGCTTCGGATCGAAGCGCAGCTTGAAGCCTTCGACCAGTTCGCGCACCAGGCCGGCGCGCAGGCGCAGGGTTTCGGCCATGTAGCGGGTCGAGAACTTGCTGCCGGCCTGGCGCCAGTAGCTGATGTAGGCACGCACCAGCTGCACTTCGCGGGTCGACAGTCCGCCTTCGATGGTCAGGCCGTTCAGGCGGCCGTCTTCGGCTTCATCGTTGAACAGGGCGGCGAACAGCTCTTCGGCCACCTCGGCGATGCCCGGCTTGGCCAGCTTGGCCGCGCTTTCCGCATCGACGATCAGGCTGGTCACGAAGTGGCGGGCGCCGTCGGTGGTGGTGATCGCGAAGGCCTGCTCGCGGTCGATCGCCACGCCGGCGTTCTGCAGGGCCGGCAGGATGCGCGACAGCGAAGGCAGGCTGCCGGTCGAGTACAGGCGGATCGACGCAGAGCTTGCCCCAGCGGTCGCGGCGTCGCTCTCGATGCGAACCGACACGTGGTTCGGCTTGCCGTTGCCGAGGATGGCGGCGACGTCGCGGAAGGCGACTTCCGGCGCGGTGGCGGCCACGTAGTTGACCGGCAGGGTCGGCAGCAGCTTGCGCAGCGCGTTGCGGGTCGGGACGTCTTCGACGCCATCGGTCAGCGTGGTGTAGCGGTCATGCCAGCCGTCCAGCACGGACAGCAGCGGCTGCTGGATGTCGGTTTCCAGGTCGAGCGGATTGCGCGCGGCCTGGGCGATCAGGTAGACGCGGGCCAGCGGGCCGTCGGCCACCAGGGTCTGGGTACGCACGTCGCTGGCGCCCGAGCTGTCCTTCAGGGCCTGGGCCAGGGCGGCCACCACGGCGGCGCTGTAGCGCTCGCGCGGCAGGTAGACCAGCACGTTCAGGTGGCGGGCGTAGACGTCGCGGCGCGCGAACACCTTGGCGCGCGGCTGCTTGTACAGCGAGACCACGGCGCTGCAGACCTGGGCCAACCATTCCGGATCGGCTTCCAGCGCTTCGGTGCGCGGCAGCGATTCCAGGATCTCCAGGAATTTCTCGGCGCGGAAGCCTTCCTGGCGCACGCCGGCGATGCCGAGCACCTTGGCGACGCGGCCGCGCGCGAACGGCAGGCGCGCCAGCGGGGTCGAGGTGGCGGCGCGGGTGAACAGGCCGATGAAGCAGTGTTCGCCGATGGTGTTGCCCTGGGCGTCGGTGGCGCGCACGCCGATGAAGTCGAGCGGCTGGTCGCGGTGCAGGGTGCCGGCGACGTCGGCCTTCACGATCGACAGGGTCTCTTCGCGCTTCGACAGGATCTCGAAGTCGCCCGGGATGTTCTGGATACTCGTCGCGTAAATCGGGTGCGAGGTGTCCTGCAGCACGCCGATGCGGCTCGGGATGTCGCGTTCGAGTTCGCRCACGCCCGGCTTGACGAAGTAGTAGGCATAGCCGAAGGGCTCGAAGCCTTCGTTCCTGGCCCATTCGAGGAAAGCGGCGACTTCCTGGCCGGCAGGCGTGCCCTGCGCGGCGGCGTCGGCGGCAACGGCGCTCATGCGGTCGCCCATGGCGACGGCGTCGCGGTGGACGACGGCGGCGTCGCGCGCCACCATCTGCAGGCGCTCGACCAGGGCGGCCAGCTCTTCCTGCGGCAGGTCTTCACCCAGCAGGCAGAGCACATAGGATTCCAGCGGCGCGCCGGCTTCGCCGACGGCGACCACGGCGCCATTCGCGTCGCGGCGAACCGGCAGCACGGCATTCATCACACCGGTCGCCACCACGCGCTGGCGGCGCAGCGCCATCACGAAGGAATCGACCAGGTAGGGCATGTCCTCGTTGAGGATCAGGAGAGCAGTCGACATGCCGCAGCGCCCGTCGGTGTAGCGCATCTGGGCGATCTGGCAGCCCTGGCCGGTGCGTTGCGCAACCTGGGCGAAGCCGTCCTGCAGGATCGCGGCCAGGCTGTCCGGCGAAACGCCCGCCAGGTCCTCGTCGTCGAGGGAACCGAGCCAGGCGCCGATCAGCGCACCAAGCTGTTCGGCAGGCTTGTTTTCCGCATTTTTCTCGTTAACCAGGGCGAGCGTACGGGTACGCAGGTCCGACGGCATGTCTTTATTCATTTGCTTCTCCAAAGCTGAGTGTTGATGCCGAGTCCGTCGCGGCTTGTGGCCACGCGTGCTCAGGCTTATGCGGACGGGGTTGTCCCGTCCAGATTCCTTGCTTTCTTATCCCGAAAGCTAATCCGCTATTAGAACATGCCGTAAAGACGCTGGCGAGGCAGTTCTGTATCCACGCGGCAATATTTTCGGGGCTCTTCGTTAATCCAGGTCGTACAGTCCGGGCAGGCCGAGCAGACGCTCCAGTTCTTCCAGCGCGGCGGCGCATTCGATCGCCAGCTGCGGGTCGGCCAGGTCCTTCGGCTCGACGCGGTCGCGGTAGTGGCGCTCGACCCAGGGCACCAGCTTCGCGTAGAGCTCATCGGTCATGATCACGCCCTGGTGCATCGCGGCCGCCTCGTCATCGGTCAGCGCCACGCGCAGGCGCAGGCAGGCCGGGCCGCCGCCGTTGCGCATGCTCTGGCGCAGGTCGAACTCGATCAGTTCGTCGATCGGGCCGCCACTCGCGACCAGGCCGGCCAGGAAGCGCGAGACCGCGGCGTTCTCGCGGCATTCGTGCGGTACCACCAGCGCCATGCGGCCATCCGGTTTCGACAGCAGCTGGCTGTTGAACAGGTAGCTGGCCACCGCGTCCGCGACCGGCACCATGCCGGTATCGACACGCACCGCGGCGAGGTCGGCGTCCACGTTGGCGAGCGCACGGCGCAGCGCGTCCAGGGTCGCGGTCTCGTCGGCGAAAGCCTGCTCGTGGTAGAACAGCACGTTGCCGTTGCCGACCGCGATCACGTCGTTGTGGAACACGCCCTGGTCGATCACGTCCGGGTTCTGCGAAGCGAACACGGTGCGCGCCGCATCCAGGCCGTGCAGGCGGGCGATCGCCTGCGAGGCTTCGAGGGTCTGGCGCGCCGGGTATTTTTTCGGGCTCGGTGCGGACGGGTCGAATTCCACACGGCCGTAGACGAAGAACTCGACCCCAAGAGCGCCGTGGGCGCTGGCGAAGCGGGTGTGGTTCGCCGCGCCCTCGTCGCCGAACGCCGGCGTGGAAGGCAGGGGCTCGTGCACCACGAAGCGGTCGCTGTTCGCGAACAGTGCGCGCAGGGTGCGGGTCGACTGTATGTGCTCTTCGGCACGGTGCAGCTTGTTGTTCAGGTTGGCGGCCGTGAAGTGCACGCGGCCGTCCGCGGTGTCGCTCGACGGGCTGACGGTGGCGGCGTTCGCGGTCCACATCGGCGAAGCGGACCAGGCGCAGGCCAGGATCACCGGCGCTTCGCGCCAGGCCTGGGCCAGCACGTCGGCGTCCGTGCCGCTGAAGCCGAGGCGGCGCAGCATCCGGAAGTTCGGGCGCGCCTGCGGCGGCAGCACGGCTTGCGCGAAACCGCGCGCGGCCAGTTCGCGCATCTTGGCCAGGCCCTGCAGGGCAGCCTGCCTCGGGTTCGACGCGCTCTTCACGTTGTTGAAGGAGGCGACGTTGCCGAAGGAGAGGCCGGCGTAGTTGTGCGAAGGCCCTACCAGGCCGTCGAAGTTGAATTCGCGGGCATTACGCATAGTGTTAGAAGCTCAGTCCGGGGGACAGTTTGGCCGGCATTTCCAGCTCGGAGGTTTCGATCGAGGCGACCGGATAGGCGCAGTAGTCGGCCGCGTAGTAGGCGCTCGGGCGGTGGTTGCCCGACTTGCCGACGCCGCCGAAAGGCGCCGAGCTGGCCGCGCCGGTGGTCGGGCGGTTCCAGTTCACCACGCCGGCCCTGGCCTTGACGGCAAAGCGCTTCCACAGCGCTTCCGACGGCGACAGCAGCGCGGCGGCCAGGCCGAACTCGGTGGCGTTGGCGGCCTTGATCGCGCTGTCGAAATCCTGCACGCGGATAATCTGCAGCAGGGGGCCGAACCATTCCTCGTCCGGGATGCCCTGCACGCCGGTGACGTCGACGATGCCGGCGGTGACGAAGCCGTTATCCGGATCCAGCTGGCGCATGCGCAGCAGCACCTTGCCGCCCTTCTCTTCCATCATCTGCTGGGCTTCGACCAGGCGCCTCGCCACCGTGCTTGATACGACCGGGCCCATGAAGGGTTGCGGATCGGCGTTCGAGGGACCGACCACCAGCTTGCCCGCCACCTCGACCAGGCGGTCGATGAAGGCCTGGCCCTGCGGGGTGTCGTGCACGATCAGGCGGCGCGCGCAGGTGCAGCGCTGGCCGGCCGAAATGAACGCCGACATCACGGCGTGGTGGACGGCGGCGTCGCGCTTGTCCTTTTGATCCTCTACGTCCCAGACCACCAGCGGGTTATTGCCGCCCATTTCCAGCGCCAGCATCTTGCCGGGCATGCCGCCGAACTGTTTATGCAGGGCGGCGCCGGTCTGGCTGCTGCCGGTGAACAGCACGCCGTCGACGATCGGGTTGGCGCCCAGCGCGATGCCGGTCTCGCGGCCGCCGTTGACCAGGTTCAGCACGCCTTTCGGCAGGCCGGCCTGTTCCCACAGCTGGACCGTGCGCACCGCGGTGCGCGGCGCATATTCGCTGGGCTTGAAGACCAGGGTGTTCCCGGCGATCAGGGCCGGCACGATGTGGCCGTTCGGCAGGTGGCCGGGGAAGTTATACGGGCCGAAGACGGCGAACACGCCATGTGGGCGGTGGCGCAGGACGGCATTGCCGTCGGCGACCCTGGCGGCGGTCTCGCCGGTGCGCGCGCCATGGGACTGCACCGAAATATCGACCTTGTTGGCCATGGTCGTGACTTCGGTACGGGCTTCCCACAGCGGTTTGCCGACTTCCTCGGCGATGATCGCGGCCAGTTCCTCGTTATGCTCCTTGAGCAGGTCGCGGAAGCGCTGGCAGATCGCAATGCGCTGCTCGAGCGGGGTCAGGGCCCAGTCTTCGAAGGCATCGCGCGCCGCTTCGACTGCGCGGGCCACGTCATCGGCGTTCGATTCCTTGCTGGTCCAGGTCTGGCGGCCGGTCGACGGATCGATGGTGACCAGTTCCTGGCCGCTGCCGGCGAGCCATTCGCCGCCGATGTAATTCGAGAGGTTGGTATCAGCCATTCGTATTCTTCCTTACATTGAGTGACAGCGTGCGCACTGGGTCGCCCGCCTGGCAATGCAGCAGCTGCAGTTCGCGTACCGACAGCGCCACCTTGGTGCCGCCATCGCAGGTTTGCGCGAGGATCATGCGGAAATCGTCGAGCTTCGTGTTCGAGACCAGGGTGGTGTCGCACTCGCCTTCCGGCGCGCCTTCCCCGGCCACGGTCAGCACGCTGTCGCGCACCGCGCGCAGCTCGGCCACGCGGCCCTGCAGCACCGGGCCGGCGTCGAAGATGTCGACATAACCCTCGTAGTGCATGCCTTCCTGCTCGAGCAGCTTCCTCGCCGGCAGCGTGGAGCGGTGCACCTGGCCGATCACGGCCTGGGCGTCTTCCGGCAGGTAGGCCACGTACAGCGGCTGGCGCGGCATCAGCTCGGCGATGAAGGACTTCTTGCCGATCGCGGTCAGGCCGTCGACGTGGTCGAAATCCATCTTGAAGAAGTGGCGGCCGAGGCCTTCGTAGAACGGCGAGGAGCCGTCATCAAGCTGGAAGCCGCGCATCTCGGCGATGATCTTCTCGGTGAACAGGTGCTGGAACTGGGCGATGAACAGGAAGCGGCTTTTGGAGAGCCACTTGCCGTTATGGCCGGTACGGTATTCCGGCATCAGGAACAGCGAGCACAGTTCGCTCGAACCGGTCAGGTCGTTCGACAGGTAGAGCGTGTCCATGCGGGTGAACACGCCCAGCTCGCGGCTGGAGTGGACCAGGGTGCCGATGCGGTAGTTGTAGAAGGGTTCGGTGAGGCCGACCGCGCCCTTGATGGCGCATACGCCGGCCAGGCGATGGTTGGCGGTGT
Source organism: Massilia sp. 05N420 (assembly GCF_056397205.1). Taxonomy (NCBI): domain Bacteria; kingdom Pseudomonadati; phylum Pseudomonadota; class Betaproteobacteria; order Burkholderiales; family Oxalobacteraceae; genus Massilia; species Massilia sp. 05N420. Next base: position 54,428 of record NZ_JBFTMX010000024.1, on the reverse strand, counting down.
CCTCCAGCACGAACATGTAGTCGCGCTGTTCCGGCGGGATGGCCTGGGCGAAGGAAGCGACCGCGGTGTTCACGCGTTCGCCCAGCATGTCGCGGTCCGGTTTCAGGGTCGTCATGCCGCTGCCGACCTGGCGCGCCATCTCGATCAGCGGATCGATGTCGTCCAGGGTGATTGCGCGAATCAAGAGCATGGATCGGTTTCCTTTAAATGCGCACGCAGATGACGTTATCGCCCGGCGCGACGCCGAGCGCCTGCTGGGCCCAGGCGGGCAGGCACAGCGCCTCGCTGCTTTCGGCCGGCGCGCAGGACACGACGATGGCGCGGAACTTGCGCTCGCTGCTGGCCACCGCGTAGCTGGCCATGGTGTCCGGCGCGCCCGGCGGCTGGTCCTGGGTCGCGACGCGGCGCACCATCGAGCCGCGGAAGGAACGCAGCGCGTTCTTGTGCGCCTGCAGGATCGGGCCGCCGTCGAAGATGTCGATGTACTCGTCGGCCTCGAAGCCTTCCTCTGTCAATAAGTCGAAGGCCAGCTGGCCATCCGGGTGGATCTGGCCCATGGCCGCCTGCGCCGGGCCCGGCAGCAGCGGCACGTACACCGGATAGTGCGGCATCAGCTCGACGATCAGGGTGCGGTTGCGGGCGCCGCCGATGGTGCGTTCGGCGTCGAGGAAATCCATCTTGAAGAACTTGCGGCCGAGCGCATCCCAGAACGGCGACTGGCCGTCGTCGTCGGTGACGCCGGCCAGCGGCACGAAGAAGCGGTCGCCGAAGCGGTGCGGCGCCAGCACGGCGTACAACAGCCTGGCGCGCGACAGCAGGGCCGCTTCGGGGCCGGCGCGGTAGTTGGCCTTATTGCGGTGGCGGATCGTGAAGCCCGACAGCTGCGAGTAGGCGGTCAGCTCCGAGCACAGGGTCAGCGCATGCACGCTGTGACTGATGTTCAGGTCGCGCGAGACCTGCTGGATCACATCGTTGCGGAACGCGAAATAGGTGCCGTTCGAACCGGCCGAGGCGTGGATCGAGGCGGTGCCCACCAGTTCATGGTGCTCGAGGTCTTCCAGCACGAACAGATAGGTTTCCTCGCTGGGGATGTCGACGTGGGCCGCGAACGAAGCGCTTGATCGTTCGACCAGGGCGGCGATCTTCTCGCGCGTGCGCGGCAGGGTATGCACTCCCGGCATGGCGGTGGCCAGCAGCGTCTCGAGGGCGCCGACATCCGCGGGCTCTACCGGACGGACAACATACATGGGAACTCCCGATCAAGAGTCAGGCAGGCCGGCTGCGTCGAAGCAGCCGGCGGATGGCGCGTATCAGCCGGCGATGAAGGCCTGGGCGGTGTCGCGCATGATGCGGTCGGCTTCGAGCAGCTGGGCGTCGCTGACGACCAGGGCCGGCGCCAGGCGCACGACGTCAGGGCCGGCGATCAGCAGCATCAGGCCGAGCTTTTCGGCGGCCTTGGTGTAGTCCTTGGCGCGGCCCTTGAAGCCTTCTGCCATCGGCAGGCCGATCAGCAGGCCCTTGCCGCGCGGCTTGCCGAACAGTTGCGGGAAGTCGGCCGACAGTTTTTCCAGCTGGGCGAACAGCTTGGCGCTGGCTTCGTTCACGCGGGCCAGGAAGGCCGGCTGGTTGATCTGCTCGAGCACGTTCAGGGCGACGGTCGCGGCCAGCGGGTTGCCGCCGTAGGTGGTGCCGTGCGAGCCGACGTTGAAGTGCTGGGCGATCTCCTCCAGGGTCAGCATGGCGCCGATCGGGTAGCCGTTGCCCAGGGCCTTGGCCGAGGTCAGGATGTCCGGGGTCACGCCCACGTTCATGTAGTCGTACAGGGCGCCGGTGCGGCCCACGCCCGACTGCACTTCGTCGAACACCAGCAGGGCGCCGGTCTTGTCGCACAGCTCGCGCAGGACTTTCAGGAATTCGATATCGCCCGGGATCACGCCGCCCTCGCCCTGGATCGGCTCGACGATCACGGCGGCGACGTCGTCAAGGATCGCGGCGCGCGCGGACTCGATGTCGTTGTAGGCGATGTGATTGATTTCCTGCGGCAGCGGCTCGAAGCCTTCGGTGTACTTCGGCTGGCCGCCGACCGAGACGGTGAACAGGGTGCGGCCGTGGAAGGACGACAGGCAGGACACGATGCGCGACTTGTGCGGGCCGAACTTGGTGTGCGCGTACTTGCGGGCCAGCTTGAGGGCGGCTTCGTTGGCTTCGGCGCCGGAGTTGCAGAAGAAGGCGCGGTCGGCGAAGGTCGCTTCGGTCAGGGCCGAGGCCAGGCGCAACACCGGCTCGTTGGTGTAGCCGTTACCGAGGTGCCACAGGGTATTGATCTGGCGCGTCACGGCGTCGACCAGCAGCGGGTTGCAGTGGCCGAGGCTGGAGACGGCGATGCCGGAGGTGAAGTCGAGGTAATGCTTGCCTTCCTGGTCCCAGACATCCAGGCCGGAAGCGCGCACCGGGACCATCGCAGCCGGAGCGTAGGTCGGGACGAGGACCTCGTCGAAAGTCTGGCGTGTAACTGGCCGCGTGGTGACACCCGATTCGAGCTTAGCATTCATGACGTTCTTCCTCATCCAGATAAGAGTCGCGCGAACTCCAGCAGCCGCGCCGAGCGACCCATTATAGAAACACGACCCTTGCAGTTCTTTCCAAACTGCGACAGGCATTTTCATTTTTGGACGAGCAACTTTTGCGCTATCTCAAGCAAAATTCGGGGTCAGAGCACTTTATTTTGTCAACTTCTTCAATTTTGCACGCATGCTCCGGCAATATCGGTCATCCTCGCCCATCTCGCCGAGGAAAATGGACCTGACCCCGAAGTTGCCGAAGTTGGGAAATTACTCGGCGAGTTTGCGCTGGCGTTCTTCGCGCGGGGTGTTGCCGAACAGGGCGCCGAAGGCGGTGGAGAAGTGGGAGCCGGAGGAGAAGCCGCACATCAGGCCCACCTGCACGATCGAGTGGTTGGTGTCGCGCAGCAGCTGGCGGGCGCGTTTCAGGCGCAGTTCGAGGTAGTAGCGCGACGGCAGGCTGCCCAGGTATTGCTTGAACAGGCGCTCCAGCTGGCGCCGCGAGATGCCGGCCAGCTGGGCGATCTCGTCGGTCGAGAGCGGCTCTTCGATGTTGGCTTCCATCAGGGTCACGGCCTCGGTCAGCTTGGGCTGCAGCACGCCGAAGCGGGCCTGCAGGGCGACCCGCTGGCGCTCTTCCTGGCCGCGCACGCGGTCCACGCACAGAATTTCCTTGACCTGGGCCTGGACCGTGGCGCCAAACAGGATGTCGACCAGGGTCAGGGCGAAGTCGATGCTGGCGCCGCCGCCGCAGCAGGTCAGGCGCGCGCCGTCGATCTCGAACAGGTGAGGGCTGAACAGGGCCTGGTCGGCAAAGGTCTCGGCATCCGGGTACAGCGACCACGGCAGCGCGGTGCGCACGCCGTTGAAGGCGCCCGCCTCGGCCAGCCACAGCACGCCGGCGCCCACGCCTCCCCAGCAGGGCGCGGCGCGGCAGCGCTGGGCCAGCAGACGCATATTGGCGGGGCGCAGGCCGGCCTCGGCCTCGTCGGCGACCAGCAGCACCAGGTGCCACTGGCGCTGGCCGTCGCCGCCGAATTTATCGGGGGTGCGCACGTCGACGATCAGGCGCTGCGGCCCCACCATCTTGGCCGCCAGGCGCAAGGGCTGCACGATCCCGGCCCAGGTCAGGGAATCCGGCTCGCCGGCATTCACCAGCAGCACGCGCAAGGGCGCTTCCTGCGCGAGGCTGGACAGTTCAGCGTGCGACATCGAAACGATGCGGAACAGGGGTCGGGATCATCACTCGGGGGCGAGCGCGCCCGCCGGGCGGCTCTCGGTATTCCATTGACTGACAATCATACCGGATATCAACAGGGCGGCGCCGAGCCAGCCGCGGGCCGTCATCGCCTCGCCCAGCCAGAAATAGCCGAAGAAGGCCGCCGCTCCCGGCTCGAAGGCATAGATCACGGCCGCCTCGTTGGCGCTGGTGCGCGACTGGCCCCAGGTCTGCAGCGAGATGATGGCGGCGGTGCAGACCACGCCCAGGTAGGTGAAGTTCGGCCAGTAGGCCAGCAGGCTGGCGCCGATGTAGCGCCAGTAATTGTTCGCGTCCTCCAGCACGCCGACGCCGCGCGGCACTTCGCGCAGCAGCAGCCACACGGCCGCGCACACGGCCACGGTGCCGATCTGGGCCGCCGTCACGCTCAGCAGTTGTTTCGCGGTGCGGGTGCGGATCTCCATGATCTTGACGTAGGCACCGAAGCAGAAGGCGCCCAGCAGCGCCAGCGTGTCGCCCGTGCCCCAGGCGCCGCCGTCCCAGCACAGGGCCGCCAGGCCGGCAACCGCCAGCACCAGCGCGAACACGATGCGGCGCTCCGGCAGGCGTCCGCCGAGGATGCCCAGCAGCGGCACCACCAGCACGTTCAGGCCGGTGATGAAAGCGTTGCGGTTCGAACTGGTCAGCGCCAGGCCCTCGACCTGGAACAGGTAGCAGAAGAACAGGACCAGGCCCAGCAGCACGCCCGAGCGCAGGTCGCTCCAATGCGCGCGCCACAGGAAGGGCGACAGGATGACGAGCGCCAGCGCAAAGCGCGTCAAAATGATCCACACCGGAGAAAAGGTCACGGTGAGGTCTTTCATGGCCGGGAAGGTCGTGCCCCACACGAGGACGACGAGGATGAGGGCGGCAATGCCGCGCAGCTGCTGGGTCATGGCGATATGGTAACTGTCGCGGCCGCAAAACGCGAATCCCGGGCGGCGACCCTCCGCGCGCGCCGACCGCTATAATCCGATCCAGCACACAAGAAAGGAAGACCCACCCGTGAAAACCGCCCTGCTCGAAGGTAAAAAGCCCGCCCATTTCGACAAGCACATCATCGGCAACCTGCTGCTCGACGTCGCCCCGCCCGACGAGGTGAAGCAGGAAAAGATGCTGATCGGCGTGCGCAACGAAGCCGGCGAAATCTATCGCCTGATCGGCGCCACCAAAATCAACAGCTTCATGAACGCGGTCGAGGAATTGTTCGACCTGGGCCTGGTCGACGAATTGCAAGACACGGAAGAGCCGAAAGATGGCTGCGACGCCATTTTCAGCGAGCCCTAAGCCGTATAATATTTCCCCATGGACAGACTCGACGCCCTCAAGAGCATCGCCGCGCAAGCCGGGCGCGGCGAGCTGGCCTTTCCGACCCACGTCAACGCGACGCTGAAATTGCAGCGCGCGCTGAGCGATCCCGACTGCCACGTCGAGGAAGCCGCACGCCTGGTGCAGACCGAGCCGCTGCTGGCCGCGCGCACCGTCGCCATCGCCAACTCGGCCGCCTATAACCGCGCCGGCAACGACGTCACCAACGTCCGCGCGGCCGTGCAGCGGGTCGGTTTTCGCACGCTGGGGGCGCTGGCCGCCTCCGTCATCGTGCGCCAGCTGGCCAGCGGCGTCAGCGACCCGCTGCTGCGCGCCAAGGCCGACCAGCTGTGGCAGCACTCGGCCAACGTCGCCGCGCTGGCGCTGGTGATCGCGCGGCGCGTTTCCTTCGTCGATCCGGACACGGCGATGTTCGCCGGCATCGTGCACGAGGTCGGCGGCTTCTATCTGCTGTCGAGAGCAGGCGAGTTCCCCGGCCTGCTGGACGGCGGCGCCGACGAATGGATCGAGCACGGCCAGATCGAGATCGGCCGCGGCGTCCTGCTCAAGCTGGGCGTCCCGGGCCCGGTGATGGATGCGATCGAAGCCCTGTGGAACGGCATGCGCGCCCTGCCGCCGGAAACCCTGGGCGACACCCTGATGCTGGCCAAGGACCTGGCCCCGGTTCCCTCTCCCCTGCTCGAACGCCCGGGCTTCAGCCCGACCCAGGCCAGCGCCACCATCGACTTCGCGGTCGGAGACGGCACCCTGGCGCTGATCCTGCAGGAATCGGAAGACGAGGTGCGCAGCCTGGTGGCGGCGCTGGACTGAGGCCGGCCCTCAGCCGAAGCCCGGCAGCGCCTTGTCCGCGCCAGGCCGGCATGCGCGAGCGCGCTGCGCCTGCCGGCAAGCCGATTGATGCAGGCGCCGGCGGCGACGGTATCGGCGATGCTGTGGAGATTTTCGGCGGGCGGACCGAATACCGTATAGATGAGAAAAGTATGACGCCCCATCCATCCTGCAGGCAAACGAGCAGGCAAAAAAAACCCGCTCCAGGGAGCGGGTAAAGTCCAAAACTAGGGATGTCCTGAAAGAGACGAGTCCATCTTAGTTCCCTGAACCTGAGCACTCTGTGCGCGAACTCACATTTTTTAACATTTCGCGCGAACTTTGTAAAAAAAAATGCGCCACCGCAAGATGGCGCAAAACGGGCAACGGTTAAACACCGGAGAGAACGTCGCCGCGAGTGAACGCTGAGCCTGCATCCTTGTATCGCTAGGGAGCGGGCAGGATCACTTTGTCGATCACGTGCACGACGCCATTCGACGCCAGGATGTCGGCGGCGGTGATGTTCGCCATGCGGCTACGGCGGTCGGTGACGACGAGCGTCGAACTCACCTGGAAGGTCTCGCCTTCCACGGTCGTGATCGGCGTATTGAGCGGCACTTGCGCCTTCAGTACCAGTCCCGGCACCACGTGGTAGGTCAGCACCTTGGTCAACAGCGCTTTATTGCCCAGCAGTTGTTCCTTGGTGAGGCCCAACTCTGCCAGCAAGGAGGCGAACGCCGCATTGGTCGGCGCAAAGACCGTGAATGGGCCGGGCGCGCTCAAGGTGTCGGCCAGTCCCGCGGCTGTGACTGCTTCAACCAGGATACTGAAATCCGGGTTGGCTGCCGCCACCTGCACCACTGTCTTATCAGCTGGCAAGAGCACCTTGTCGATGGCGTGGATGACGCCATTCGATGCGGGAATATCCGCCTGCACGATCTTGCTGGTCCGGTTGCGTCCGTCGGAGATGACCAGATCGGCTCCCACCTTGTCCGCTTTGAAGAAGCCACCCGCCGCCGGCATGATCGGCTTGCCGATCGGCACCTGGGTACTGGTTACGCTGCCGGAGACGACGTGATACTTCAATACCGCGGTCAACAAGGCCTTATTGCTCAGCAATTGATCCTTGCTCAGCCCTAGCTCGGTAAGGAGGGCCGCAAAGGCATCGTTGGTCGGGGCAAACACCGTCAGCGGCCCCGGTGCGGACAGCGTGTCGGCCAGGCCCGCAGCCTGGACGGCTTCCACCAGGGTGCTGAAACGGCTGTCCTTTTGGGCCACCTGCACGATGTTGCCGGGATGATTGCCACCGTCGCCGCCGCCCCCGCCGCACGCCGCCATCGAAGCGACCAGTAACAGGCCGGCGATTCCTTTTATCCAACGAAACATGATGGACCTCCCTTCAGAGTGACGCCGCGATGGGATTGGGGATCACTTCGGCATCAGCACCGTATCGATGGCGTGGATGACGCCGTTATCGGCGGCGACATCGGCAGCGACCACGGTCGCCTTGTCGACATGGACCTTGCCACCTTTCATGCTGAAGTGCAGAGGACTGCCCTCCACCGACTTGACCATTCCCGGCTTGACGTCGGCAGCCATCACCTTGCCAGGCACCACGTGGTAGGTCAGCACCTTGGTCAACGCAGCCTTATCCTTCAGCAAGGCATCCAGTGTCGCCTTGGGCACTTTCGCAAATGCTTCGTCCGTCGGTGCGAACACGGTATAAGGCCCCGGCCCCTTCAAGGTATCGACCAACCCGGCTGCTTGCACCGCCTTGACCAGCGTCGTGAAATTGCCCGCGGATTTCGCGGTGTCGACGATATCGGCCGCCTGGGCCGCGGCGCAGGACAACATGAAACTCGTAACGAGCCAGAGCTTTTTCATTATCGATTCCTTTAATAAATGTTGAACCGGGAAGCTGGACAAACCAGCGATGCATGGGTGACCACGTTGTGAAATATAGGATGGACAATTTCGCATGTCCAGGCTTTGTATCGCTATAATCTAAATATCACGGTTCAAAAACGGTTCATCATGACAGAGCACAGCGAAGAAATCCGGGGCAGCGAACATGGAGCGTCGGACGAGATCACGTATCGCAGCGGCGTGGCGGCACGCCTCGCCGGCTTGCCGGTCGAAACCTTGCGGGTATGGGAGCGCCGTTACGACTTGTCCGAGACGCGCCGCTCCGCCCATGGGCAGCGGCTGTACACGGCGTCACAGGTACAGCGCCTGGGCCTGCTGAAACAACTGGTCGACCAGGGACATCCGATCGGACAGCTCGCCCATCTTTCGATCGATGAATTGCATACGCTCGGCGGCAAGCAGGCCGGCGACAGCGCGTTACCGGGACCGATCGATGTGGCGGTGGCCGGCCCGGGCCTGGCGCGCCGCATTGGCGCCAGCCCACGCGACACGGCGCTACTGAACATCGTGGACAGCGCGCCACGCCTGGACACATCGGTGTTTCCACGCCCCGGGCTGCATGCGGACGTCCTGCTGGTGGAACTGGCGGAACTGGACGAAGGTGCCATTCCCCTGATCGCTTCGACCGGCCAGGCCCTGCAGGCGGCGGCAACCGTCGTCCTCTACCGCTTCTGCTCGAATGCGACTATCCGGGCGCTGCGTTCGCACGGGTGGCTGGTGGCGCGCGTGCCGTCCGAGATGGGCGAGCTCATCGCCTTGTGCCGCCAGGCGCTCGATGGGCAGCGCCTGCCCGCACGCCCGGCCGAGCAGGCCCCGCCGGCACCGCGCTTCGATGAAGAGTCGCTGGCGAACCTGACCGCCGCGAGCACCAAGCTTGCCTGCGAGTGCCCGCGCCATATGGCGGAGCTGTTGCTGATGATCGGCAGCTTCGAGCGCTACAGCCATCAATGCGCTTCACGCAACAGCATGGATGCACAGTTGCACCAGGATCTAGGCCATGCTGCGGGACGCGCTCGCACGATCCTGGAAATGGCGCTGGAGCGCCTGGCACTCGCCGAAGGTCTGCCGCTGGCGCCGCGAGATTCAAGCGACCGGATTTGAACGGATATCGCAGCGCCGGTCGGCAAAAAAAAACCCGCTCCAGCGGAGCGGGTGAAGTCCAAAACTAGGGATGTCCTGAAAGAGACGAGTCCATCTTAAGGCCACCTTAAGGGACACTCTGTGCGTTGTTTCACACACCTGAAGAAATCGTGCGCAATAAACAAAAAAGCCGCCAAGGCCAAGGCCCGGGCGGCTTTTCCGTATTGACGGCGATTACACGACGGCGCCGTCGGTCTCGTCGCGTTCCTTGATCGGCTTGATCAGGTCTTCGCGCTTGACGCCCAGCCACATGGCGATCGCGGCCGCCACGAACACGGACGAATAGATACCGAACAGGATACCGATCGTCAGCGCCACGGCGAAGTAATGCAGGGCCTGGCCGCCGAAGAACAGCATCGACAGCACCATCATCTCGGTACAACCGTGGGTGATGATGGTACGCGAGATGGTGCTGGTGATCGCGTGGTCGATGACCTCGGTCACGCTCATCTTGCGCTGCTTGCGGAAGGTCTCGCGGATCCGGTCGAAGATCACGACCGATTCGTTGACGGAGTAGCCCAGCACCRCCAGCACCGCGGCCAGCACGGTCAGCGAGAATTCCCACTGGAAGAAGGCGAAGAAGCCCAGGATGATCACGACGTCGTGCAGGTTGGCGACGATGGCCGCCACCGCGAATTTCCACTCGAAGCGCACGGCAAGGTAGATCACCACGCCGATCACCACCATGATCAGCGCGTTCAGGCCGTTCTGCGCCAGCTCGTCGCCGACCGAAGGGCCGACGAATTCGACGCGCTGCAGGTGCACGGCTTCGGCGCCGGCCGCATTGACGCAGGTGCTGCGGGTGACGGTCTCGCCCTTGTCAGTGGTCTGCTGGACCTGCCTGGTCGTGCCGTTCTCGGCGGCGCACAGGCCGTTGAACACCGTGGCCGAGGCGGTCGCGCCCGGCAGGTCCTTGCGGATCGGCAGGCGCAGCAGGACGTCCTGGGCGGTGCCGAACGGCGTCGCTTCCGGATGTTCGTAGCCCAGCTTTTCCAGGCTGCTGCGGATTTTCTCCAGGTCGGCCGCGTGCGGGTAGCGCAGTTCCATGGTGGTGCCGCCGGTGAATTCCACCGAGTAGTGCAGCGGCCGGGTCACCAGGAAGAACACCGCGGCAACGAAGGTCAGCGCCGAAATCACGTTGAAGATCAACGCGTGGCGCATGAACGGGATGTCCCGTTTAATCTTGAAAAATTCCATGGCTTTCCTCGCTGCTTATTTCTTGGCCGCGGACTTGGCGCCCGCTGCCGTGATGCCCGGTTCCCAGACGGTACCGATGGCGATCTTGCCCAGCTTCTTCTTGCGTCCGTACCACAGGTTCACGACGCCGCGCGACAGGAACACGGCCGAGAACATCGAGGTCAGGATGCCCAGGCAGTGCACGACCGCGAAGCCGCGCACCGCGCCCGAACCGAAGACCAGCAGGGCCACGCCGACGATCAGGGTGGTCACGTTCGAGTCCAGGATGGTCGCCCAGGCGTGGCTGAAGCCGGCCGAGATCGCCGCCTGCGGCGTGTTACCGGCACGCAGTTCCTCGCGGATGCGCTCATTGATCAGCACGTTGGCGTCGATCGCCATACCGAGTGCCAGCGCGATTGCGGCGATACCCGGCAGGGTCAGCGTGACTTGCAGCATCGACAGGAGGCTCAGCAGGAACAGCAGGTTGCAGGCCAGCGCCACCACGCTGAAGAAGCCGAACAGCTGGTAGTAGATGATCATGAAGATCGCGATCGCCACGAAGCCCCACACGGTCGAGTGCAGGCCCTTGGAGATGTTCTCGGCGCCCAGTTGCGGACCGACCACGCGTTCCTCGACGAATTCCATCGGCGCCGACAGCGCGCCCGAGCGCAGCAGCAGGGCCAGTTCGGCCGCCTTCTCCGCCGACGGCATGCCGGTGATCTGGAAGGACGAACCGAATTCACCCTGGATGGTCGCGTTCGACAGCACGGTGTACTTGCCTTTTTCCTTCAGCAGCACCGCCATGCGCTTGCCGACGCGCTCGCGGGTCATCTGGCGCATCTTGCGGCCGCCTTCGCCGTTCAGGCTGATGCTGACGACCGGCTGCTGGTTCTGCTGGTCGAAGCTGGCGGTCGCGCTGGTGATCGAGTCACCGCCCAGGAAGACGTCCTTCGACACCACGGCCGGGGCGCCCGGACCGGTGGTGAACAGTTCCGAGTTCAGCGGAACCGCGGCGCTCAGCTCGGTGCCCGGGGTGACGGTATCGTCGACGGTGCGGAATTCCAGGGTCGCGGTGCGGCCGATGATGTCTTTCGCATGGGCCACGTCCTGCACGCCCGGCAGCTGCACCACGATGCGGTCGCGGCCCTGCTGCTGGATCACCGGCTCGGTGGTGCCGAGTTCATTGATACGCTTGCCCAGGGTCGAGATGTTCTGCTTCACGCCCTCTTCCACGGCACGCTGCAGCGCTTCCGCCTTCAGGGTCACGACCAGCTTCAGGTCGGTACCGTCGGTGGTGTCGGCGAAGGTCAGGTCCGGATCCTGGGCCAGCACGTTGCGCGCCTGGACACGGGTGTCGGCGTCGCGGAAGCGGACCTCGATGCGGTTGCCGACGCGGTCGATGCCGGCGTGGCGCACGTTCTTGTCGCGCAGCTGGCTGCGGATGGTCGTTTGCAGGCTCTTGATGCGGTTTTCCTGGACCGCCTTGGAGTCCACCTGCAGCAGGAAGTGCACGCCGCCGCGCAGGTCCAGGCCCAGGTTCATCGCCTGCGCGCCCAGCTTCTGCATCCACATCGGGGTGTTCTTCGCCAGGTTGACGGTGACGATGTAGTCCGGATCGGTCGGGTCGCGGTTGAGGTCGCGCTCAAGGGCCGACTTGGCCTTGAACTGGGCGTCGGTGGACGCGAAGCGCGACCGCACGGCGGTCGTGTCACCCGAGCCTTCCAGGCTCACGGCTTCCGGCGGGATGCCGTCGCGCTTGAGCGCCGCGGTCACCTGGGCCACGGTGTCGCTGTTGATCTTGACCGTCGCCTTCGAGGTGGTGACCTGCAGCGCCGGCGAATCGACGAAATAGTTCGGCGCCGTGTACAGGAGGCCCAGCAGCACCGCCACGAGGATCAGTATGTACTTCCAGAGGGGATAGCGATTCATGATGTTCCAGCGTTCAGAATTGAGCGGGTGCGGCCGAAGCCGCAAGGCTGGTTACAGGGCCTTCAGGGTGCCCTTCGGCAGCAGGGTGGTGACGGCGTTCTTCTGCACCACGATTTCGGTACCGGCAGCCACCTCGATGGTGACATAGGCGTCGGCGACCTTGGACACGCGGCCCAGCACGCCACCGATGGTGATCACTTCGTCGCCCTTGGCCAGCGCCTCCATCATCGACTTCATTTCTTTCTGGCGCTTCTGCTGCGGACGGATCATGATGAAGTACATGACCACGAACATGATGATGATCGGCGCGAACGTCGTCAGGCTGCCCATGATGCCAGGGTCGGCGGCGCCGGCGGTGGTTTGCGCATAAGCGTTGGAAATGAACACAAGGACTCCGATTTATAAGAATGTGAAAAAACAAGCGCTGTATTCTAGCACCCGCAAACTGTCAACAGCCAGTTTCCGGCCATGTGGGAGCGGTTGCGTAAATTACAAGTAGGGTGGGCACACCGTGCCCACGTGCAGCGATATTTACGCGTGGGCACGGTGTGCCCACCCTGGGGATTACACCCCGCGGGCGCGGTCGGCGTTGAACTGCAGGCGGAATTCGTGGAAGCGGTCGGCATCGATCGCATCGCGGATTTCCTGCATCAGGTTAAGGTAGTAGTGCAGGTTGTGGATGGTGTTCAGGCGCGCGCCCAGGATCTCTTTCGAGCGGTGCAGGTGGTGCAGGTAGGCGCGCGAAAAATTCTTGCAGCAGTAGCAGGTGCAGCTCTCGTCCAGCGGCGCCGTGTCATCCTTGTAACGCGCGTTCTTGATCTTGAGATCGCCGAAACGGGTGAACAGCCAGCCGTTGCGCGCGTTTCGGGTCGGCATCACGCAGTCGAACATGTCGACGCCGTTGGCCACGCCGGCCACCAGGTCTTCCGGCGTACCGACGCCCATCAGGTAGTGGGGCTTGTTCTCGGGCAGGCGCGGGCCGACGTGCTCGAGGATGCGCATCATGTCTTCCTTCGGCTCGCCCACCGACAGGCCGCCGATCGCCAGGCCCGGGAAGTCGATGTCTTCCAGGGCGGCCAGCGATTCGTCGCGCAGGCGCTCGTACATACCGCCCTGGACGATGCCGAACAGCGCGTTCGGGTTCTCGCCACGCTTGAACTCGTTCATCGAGCGCTGGGCCCAGCGCAGCGACATGCGCATCGACTTGGCCGCTTCATCAGCGGTGGCCGGACGGCCGTCGATCTCGTAAGGGGTGCATTCGTCGAACTGCATCACGATGTCCGAATTCAGCGAGCGCTGGATCTGCATCGAGATTTCCGGCGACAGGAACTGGCGCGAACCGTCGATCGGCGAGGCGAACTTCACGCCCTCTTCCGTAATCTTGCGCATCGCGCCCAGCGAGAACACCTGAAAGCCGCCGGAATCGGTCAGGATCGGCTTGTCCCAGCCCATGAAGCCGTGCAGGCCGCCGAACTTGTCCATGACCTCGGTGCCCGGGCGCAGCCACAGGTGGAAGGTGTTACCGAGGATGATCTGCGAGCCGACTTCCTTCAGTTCAAGCGGGTCCATCGCCTTGACCGAACCGTAGGTCCCGACCGGCATGAAGATCGGGGTCTCGATGGTGCCGTGGTTGAGTTTCAGGCGGCCGCGGCGCGCATGCGACAGGCCGCTCGTATCTTTTTTGAGAAGGGTAAATTCCAGCATATTGGATTAATTTTTCCGGGTTAGCAGCATCGCATCGCCATAGCTGAAGAAGCGGTATTCGCTGGCGATCGCGTGTGCATAGGCCTTGCGGATCTCGTCGTAGCCGGCAAAGGCCGAGACCAGCATCATCAGGGTCGACTTGGGCAGGTGGAAGTTCGTGATCAGGCGGGTCACCGTCTTGAACTGGTAACCCGGGGTGATGAACAGGCGGGTGTCGCCGCTGCCGGCCTGCAGGCTGCCGGACTGGGAGGCCGACTCCAGCGCGCGCAGCGAGGTCGTGCCGACCGCCACCACGTCGCGGCCGGCGGCCTGCGCGGCGCGTACCGCATCGACGGTCGCCGAGGAGATCGTGTACCACTCGCTGTGCATATTGTGCTCGGCCAGGTTCTCGACCCGCACCGGCTGGAAGGTGCCGGCGCCCACGTGCAGGGTGACGTAGGCGATGTTCACGCCCTTGGCGGCCAGCTTGTCCAGCAGCGGCTGGTCGAAGTGCAGGCCGGCGGTCGGCGCGGCGACAGCACCCGGCGCCGATGAATAGACGGTCTGGTAACGCTGCTCGTCGAATTCGTCGGCGTCGTGGGCGATATAGGGCGGCAGCGGCAGGCGGCCGTGGGCCTCGATCAGCTCGAACACGTCGCCTTCGAAGTGGAGCGTGAAGAACTCGCCGGCCCGTTCGCCGGTGGTGACGTCGAAGGCATCGGCCAGGCGGATGCGGTTGCCCGGCTTGGGCGACTTGGACGCGCGGACCTGCGCCAGCACGGTGCGGTTGTCGAGCACGCGCTCGACCAGCACCTCGACCTGGCCGCCGGATTCCTTCTGGCCGAAGAAGCGCGCCTTCAGCACGCGGGTATTGTTCATCACCAGCACGTCGCCGGCGGCAAGCTGGTCGACGATATCTGAAAATGTGCGATCCGTGATGCGGTCGCCGTCGAGCTGCAGCAGGCGCGAAGCGCTGCGATCCGGCAGCGGCACCTGGGCGATGCGCTCGTCGGGCAGGTCGAAATCGAAATCGGAGAGGGAGTAGATTCTGCTCATGATGGGAAAACAGTGCCAGGAGCCTTACAATATAAGCTCAAGCGTATGCGGCGAACCCTCTATTTTACACCAGCCTTTATGCCCGCAACCAAAGACAAAGCCGCAGCCAAGCCCGCAACAACCCCGGTTCAGAAGACCATCGAGAGCAAACTCGCCAAGCTCGGCCTGCGCACCGACATGGACCTGGTGCTGCATCTGCCGATGCGCTACGAGGACGAAACCGAGATCGTGCCGATCCGCGAGGCCTGCCTGCGCGGCGGCCACGTCTCGCAAGTCGAAGGCATCGTTAGCAAAAACGAAATCACGTACAAGCCGCGCAAGCAGCTGCTGGTCTCGATCGCCGACGAGACCTCGGACATCCAGCTGCGCTTCATGAATTTCTACGGCAGCCAGGTCAAGCAGCTGGCCGAAGGCACCCGCGTGCGGGCGCGCGGCGAGGTGCGCCACGGCTTCTTCGGCGCCGAGATGGTCCATCCCGTTTATAAAGTCGTCAACGAAGGCGCGCCCCTGCCGACTTCCCTGACGCCGGTCTACCCGTCCGGCGAAGGCCTGTCGCAGACCGTGCTGAGGCGCGCAATTTCCGATGCCATGAAGCGGGTCGACTGGACCGACACCGTGCCGCGCGCGGTGCGCGAAAAACTGTCGCTGGCCGAGTTCCAGCCGGCGGTGCGCCTGCTGCACTATCCGCCGCCGGACGTCGACGAGAACGCACTGATCGAAAAGACCCACCCGGCCTGGACCCGGGTGAAGTTCGACGAACTGCTGGCCCAGCAGCTGTCACTGAAACGCGCCCAGCAGGCACGCCGCGAAAAGGGCGCGCCCCAGCTCACCAGCGTCGGCGCGCTGTCCGAGGCCTTCCTGAAGGCCCTGCCCTTCCAGCTGACCAATGCCCAGCAGCGCGTGGTGCAGGAAATCAGCAAGGACCTGCGCGAGGGTTATCCGATGCAGCGCCTGCTGCAGGGCGACGTCGGCAGCGGCAAGACCGTGGTCGCCGCGCTGGCGGCCGCCCAGGCCATCGACAGCGGCTACCAGGCGGCCCTGATGGCGCCGACCGAGATCCTGGCCGAGCAGCACTTCCGCAAGATCGCGGCCTGGATGGAACCGCTGGGCGTGAAGGTGGCCTGGCTGACCGGCAGCCTGAAAAAGAAGGAAAAGCAGGCCGCCAGCGAGATGGCGGAATCGGGCGAAGCCAACCTGGTGATCGGCACGCACGCCTTGATTCAGGACTCGGTGCAGTTCGCGAAGCTGGGCCTGGTGCTGGTCGACGAACAGCACCGCTTCGGCGTCGGCCAGCGCCTCACCCTGCGCAACAAGGGCAGCGACGGCCTGGTGCCGCACCAGTTGATGATGTCGGCCACGCCGATCCCGCGCACCCTGGCGATGACCTATTACGCCGACCTGGAAGTGTCCGTGATCGACGAGCTGCCGCCGGGCCGCACGCCGATCGTCACCCGCGCGATCGACCAGAACCGCCGCGACGAGGTGATCGAGCGCGTGCACGCCGCCGCGCTGGAGGGACGCCAGGTCTACTGGGTCTGTCCGCTGATCGAAGAGTCGGAAGCGCTGCAGCTGCAGACCGCCACCGACACCTTCGAGACCCTGGCCGCTTCCCTGCCCGACCTGGTGGTCGGCCTGGTCCACGGCCGCATGAAGCCGGCGGAAAAGCAGGTCATCATGGACGCCTTTTCAAGAGGCGAGGTGCACGTACTGGTGGCCACCACCGTGATCGAGGTCGGGGTCGACGTGCCGAACGCCTCGCTGATGGTGATCGAGCACGCCGAGCGCTTCGGCCTCTCGCAGCTGCACCAGCTGCGCGGGCGCGTGGGCCGCGGTTCGGCGGCCAGCGTGTGCCTGCTGCTGTATCAGAGCCCGCTCGGCCAGGTGGCCAAGCAGCGCCTGATGACGATGCGCGAGACGACCGACGGCTTCGAGATCGCCCGCCGCGACCTCGAGATCCGCGGCCCCGGCGAATTCCTCGGCGCGCGCCAGTCCGGCGAAGCCATGCTGCGCTTCGCCAACCTGGAGACCGACCAGTGGATCGTCGAACAGGCGCGCGACGTCGCCGCCTGGCTGCTGGGCTCCGACCGGCCGGAGCTTGATGCCGTCGTCGACGCCCACCTGCTGCGCTGGCTGGGCGGACGGGAAGAGTTCCTCAAGGTCTAAGAACCGGGATAGGTTCTAAGCTGTCGGGTCTTCCTTGCTCGTATGGCCGTTGTCGGGCGGGACCTTGATCTTGGCCCGGGTCGGCTTGCTCTTGCCTTTTCCCTTGCCGGTGGCGGGCTTCGCAGCGTCCTTCTTTTGCCGGGCATCGGACTTGGCATCCTTGGTGGCGTCCTTCTCGTGGGCGGCGGCGGCCTTGGCGACTTCCGGCGAGGTGCTCGAATCCGGCGTGGTGGTCTGGCCCGGCACCGGGGCAGGCGCGGTCTGGGCGAATGCGGTGCCGGCGAACAGGCCGGCGATCAGGATGGCGGTCGTGTTTTTCATTTCGAGGCTCCTCCGCGTTGTCGTAGGCCCTAATGTACACCTGTTGTAAAGACGGCCTGTTCCGCGATTTCTGCCGTCTGTCGCAAACGGACCGCCCGGCACAGCGCCTTTCATTACAGTGCGCACGTCAATACAACAACAACGAGACGCGCCATGCAATCCACTTATCACAACGAGACCCCGGTTCCCTTCGCCATCGCCTGCGCCGTCGGCCAGTTCCTGCTGACGATCCTGATCCTCAAGTTCGGCTTCAGCCTGGCCCCGCCCGAAGCCTACGGCAAGGTCAAGCTGCTCGCCTTCGCCTCGACCATCGTCTATCCGCTGATGCTGGCCCATGCCTTCGGCTTGTGGAAGCGGCTGGCGCTCGGCCTGGGCCGCATCCGCCCGGAACCGGTGTTCCTGGCCAGCCTGTCGACCGCCGCGCTGTTCCTGCCCTGGGGCCTGCGCAGCGCCGACGGCGGCAAGATCCTCTCCGACTTCACGATCCAGCTCTTCAACGCCTTCGGCGAGGAGCTGCTGTTTCGCGGCGTGATCTTCGCGCTGCTGCTGTCGCTGCCGGTATGGCGCGCCATCGTGCTGAACGGCCTGCTGTTCGGCGCCATGCACCTGATCCACGGCTTCATGGACACCGACTGGAAGACCGCCTGCTGGAAGATGGTGGTGACCTCGATCGCCGGCATGATGTTCACCGCCGTGCGCTACCGCAGCGGCAGCCTGTGGCTCTGCGTGGTGCTGCACATGGTGCTGAACCTGTGCATGATGTATTCGAAGGTGCAGGACGCCGCCGCGTCGACGGTATTCCTGGTGGAGCGCGCCGCCAACGTGATCGAGCTGGCGCTGGCGGCCTGGGTGGTCTTCGGCGCACGCCGGGCGGCGTCGACGCCGGCCGCGGCCTGATGGCGGCCCAGGCTCTCAGTTCACCTTGGTCAGGTCGACGCCGTCCACCGTCATCTTCCACTTGCCGCCCTCGCGGTGCGGCGGCTTGCTGACCACGAAGGTGGAGCGGACCAGGCTGACCCCGACGTCGAAATTGTCGCCGTTGAAGCCCTGCAGGTCGACGTGGAGATCCACGTTCTTGCCCGGCCGGTCGCGCTTGTATTCGACCTGGCCGTTCTGCTGTATCTTCAGCCGCATCTTCTCGCCGATCCATTCGCCCACGTAGGCTGATTTGTCGGCGGGGACCGGCACCGGGTCCGCGAAGCTGGGTTGGGCTGCGCACAGGCAGGCGGCGAGCAGGATGGCACGGCGGAGCATGGGGCTTCCTTTCGTTTGTCGGACACCGGGGGAACGGATAGCGAAAAGTATCGATTGCTTCCGTTCGCGATGTCAAACAAATCCGGATATGCATTTCACGCCGGCTGCCCGTAAAACGTCATTCCCGCGAAAGCGCGAAGTCGTTTCCGGCAATGCCGGAAACGACATACAAAGGGCGGGCTTACTTGGCCGGCGTAGCGGCAGCGACCGTGGTGTCCTTGTGCGCTTCGGCCTTGACCGCAGCCTTGTGATGGGTCTTGGCGGCCTTGTGCTCTGCCTTGGCGACCTTCACGTCCGCCTTGGCGGCTTCCTTGGTTTCCTTGGCGTCGGCCTTGGCTTCTTTTACTTCGGCCTTGGCATCGGCCTTGGCTTCCTTGACGTCTGCCTTGGCCGCAGCCTTGGTTTCTTTCACTTCAGCCTTCGCAGCCTGCTTTTCTTGCTTGGCTTCGGCCTTCGCCACTGCCGGCGTGGTAGCCGTCGGCGTCGTGGTGGCGGGAGTTTGTGCCGCGAATGCTGCGGTAGCGAACAGGCCGGCGATCAGGGTAGCGATGGTCTTTTTCATGGTGCGATCCTCAGGTTTTGTCTCGTGTAGTCAGGGAAGCCGCGCGGCAGCCGCCATCGGCCGCCGTGCGTAAATCGGCATCAGGGATTACTTGGTAGCCGGTGCCGGCGTGGCGACAGCTTCCGGGGTCGCTGCGGCGACGGTGGTGTCCTTGTGCGCAGCTTTCTTGGTCTTGTGGGCGGTCTTGTGAGCGGTCTTGTGGACAGCCTTGTGCTCGGCCTTGGCTTCCTTCACGTCGGCCTTGGCGGCGACTTCCTTGGCTTCCTTGGCATCGGCCTTGGCTTCCTTGGCGTCGGCCTTGGCTTCCTTGACTTCAGCCTTGACGTCGGCCTTGGTCGCAGCCTTGGTCGCAGCCTTGGTCTCTTTCACTTCCGTCTTCGCCACTGCCGGGGTGGTAGCCGCCGGCGTCGTGGTGGCAGGAGTCTGTGCTGCGAATGCTGCGGTAGCGAACAGGCCGGCGATCAGGGTAGCGATGGTCTTTTTCATGATGAAGGGTCCTCAGGGTTATCGGGTTCGGAGTGCACGTCGTTTGCGTGTCACTTGTCCCTAAAACGAGGACCCTCACTGTCCTGTTGACGCTCCTTACAAAGCCTTACCGCGCTGACAAATGCTTACAATCGGAGGCAATCAGAAGCCGTAGCCGTGCCAGGCGTCCTTGAAGTCCTTGGCACGGGCGTCGACGACTTCCGGACGGGCGCGCAGCCACTGCACCACCGCCTCGCGGTCTTCCTCGGCGGGCGAGCCGCGCTCGATGTTGGCGATCACGCCTTCGGTCTCGCTGAACGGCTCCTTGCCGCCGAAGCCGCCGCCCAGCAGGCCGCGCTGCTCCAGGAAGCCGAAGAAATCGTTGATGAAGTCGTGGTAAGGTTCGCCGCGCATCGGGCTGTGGAACACGAATTCGATGTCGAAGCAGTGCTCCTTGAATTCGCCGACGCGCGCCTTCTTGCGCTGGCGTGCGTTCAGGCGCCGCATGCGGCTGGTGGTACGGGGATCGCGTTTCATGGTTTTTCTCCTTGTTGGTTATTCCTTGGCGGTGCCGTCGTCGGCCGCGTAGTGCACGCCGATCTGGCGCCGCACTTCGTCCATCACGCCCATCAGGGCCAGCGTGTCTTCATGCGGCATGCCGGGGCTCTCGATCAGGCCGGCCTGCCAGCAACGCTGGGCCTCGATCGCCTCGTGCACATAGCCGTTGCCCAGGAAAGGCGTGGGCATGGTGCGGTTGATGCCGTCGGCACGCACCACCGTCACCGTCTGGGCGCGGTGGAACATGGTGTTCATGCGCACGTGGCCGCGTTCGCCGGCGATCGTCAGCTCGCTCGGCAGGCGCGCGCGCAGCGAGCAGCTGCACATCGACATGCCGCCGCCGCGGTGGCGCAGCACGAAGCCGGTCTGTTCGTCGACGCCGGTGGGGCCGAGTTCGGCCTGGGCCGCGACCGATTCCACCGGGCCCAGCAGCGCCACCGCGATCGACAGCGGATAGATGCCCAGGTCGAGCAGCGCGCCGCCGCCCAGCACCGGATTGAACACGCGGTGTTCATGGCCGAAGTCGGCCTTGAAGCCCAGGTCGGCGATCACCTGCGTCACCTTGCCGATCTCGCCGGAGTCGACCACGCGCCGCACTTCCGCCAGCGCCGGCATGAAGCGGGTCCACATCGCCTCCATCAGGAACAGGTTTTTCGCGCGCGCCAGCGCCACCAGTTCTTCGGCCTCGGCGCGGTTCATGGTGAAGGGCTTCTCGCACAGCACGCCCTTGCCGGCGTTCAGGGCCATGCGCACGTTGTCGACGTGGGCGGAATGCGGCGTGCCCACGTAGATCAGGTCGACGTCAGGCGCCTGCGCCAGCTCCTCGTAGGAGCCGTAAGCGGTGCCGCCGAATTCGTCGGCGAAGCCTTGCGCGCCCGGCAAGCTGCGCGAGCCGACGCCGGCGAGCACCGCCCCCGGCGTATCCTTCAGCGCATTGGCGAAGGCCTTGGCGATCTTCCCGGTACCGAGAATGCCCCAGCGGACCACATCAGTCATGTTTCCTCCTAAGTCAGCTCTTTGGCCGGCCGCTTGGGCCGGAATACGGTCTGGTCGAGATAAAACGCCTCGTCCTGCTGCGGCCACCAGCCGGGTACGCCCAGCACCGGCAGCGGGGTGAAGCCGGACGTGGCTAGGCCCTCGGTGCACAGCTGGGCGGCCACCTGCATGTCGATCCAGGCGCGCCGGTCGTCCCAGGCCAGGCCGAACCAGGCATCGGGCGCGAACAGCACCCGCGTGTGCGCCGTGATCGCCTTGCGCGGCGCCACCAGCTTTTCCATCAGGGCGTGGCCGAACAGCCAGACCTCGGCATCGCGCTCGAACGCGGCGCGCCGCAGGTACAGCGTGTCGTGCCACCGGTGGCCGCGCAGACCCTCGACCAGGGCGCGGCCATCGCCGGTGTCACGCACCACCAGCAGGGCGGCGTTCTCGTCGAAGATGGTGGCGGCATCGCGCGCCGGTCCGCGCGACTGCTTGATGCCGGCGGCGGCGATCTGCGCCGCCTGTAGTGCGTTCAGCTCGCGCTTGATGAGCGGGAAGGTTTGCCACACCAGGCCGTTGAAGAAGTCGTGCAGGTTCTCGCGCGTCGGCACGCAGCCGGTGGCGCCGATGAATTCTTCGTAGGCGGTGTTGGGCGGCAGCGCGGCCTGGGGCACGAAGCGGACAGGCTGGCCGCGGTGGTTCTGCAGCTGGAGGCGGGCCGCATTCGCATTGAAGCGGTCGATGAAATGATCAGCTGAACCCGCGGCCGGCTCCAGGCTGTCGAAGGCCGGGCGCACCGCGTCATACCACGGCTGCGCCCACCCGATCTGCTCGAACTGCTCGAACATTCCTGCTTACAGCATCTTCCAGTGGAGCTGCTGGCCGGCGTCGAGCGGCACCAGCTGGTGTTCGCCCATCGGCACGCTCGGCGGGATGGTCCAGGTTTCGCGCTTGAGGGTGATGCTGCCCTCGTTGACCGGCAGGCCATAGAAGTTCGGGCCGTTCAGGCTGGCGAAAGCCTCCAGCTTGTCCAGTGCGCCGGCCTGTTCGAAGGCGGTGGCGTACAGCTCCATCGCGTGCAGGGCGGTGTAGCAGCCGGCGCAGCCGCAGGCGCTTTCCTTGGCGTGCACGGCGTGCGGGGCCGAGTCGGTGCCGAGGAAGAAGCGCTCGTCGCCGCTGGTGGCGGCGGTCACCAGCGCCAGGCGGTGTTCCTCGCGCTTGAGCACCGGCAGGCAGTAGTAGTGCGGGTTGATGCCGCCCTTGAAGATCTCGTTGCGGTTGTACAGCAGGTGGTGGGCCGTGATGGTGGCCGCGATCGGGCCTTCGGCCTCGGCCACGTACTGGGCGGCGTCGCGCGTGGTGATGTGCTCGAACACGATCTTCAGTTCCGGGAAATCGCGGCGCAGCGGGCGCATCACGCGCTCGATGAACACGGCTTCGCGGTCGAACAGGTCGATCTCGTGGTTGGTCACTTCGCCATGCACCAGCAGCGGCATGTCGAGTTCCTGCATCACCTCGAGGGTCTTGTAGCACTTGCGCAGGTCGGTCACGCCGGCCGCCGAGTTGGTGGTGGCGCCGGCCGGGTAGAGCTTGACGGCGTGGATGAAGCCGGTGTCCTGGGCGCGGCGGATCTCGTCCGGGTCCGTGTTGTCGGTCAGGTACAGGGTCATCAGCGGCTCGAACTGCATGCCTTCCGGCAGCGCGGCCAGGATGCGGTCGCGGTAGGCGGCTGCGTCGGCAGCGGTGGTGACCGGCGGCTTCAGGTTCGGCATGACGATCGCGCGGGCGAACTGGCGCGCGGTGTGCGGCAGCACGCTGGCCATCTGCGCACCGTCGCGCAGGTGCAGGTGCCAGTCGTCGGGGCGGATGAGGGTGATGGTGTCGGGGGATTCGATGATGGACATGGCGGCTCTCGGATTGCGAACCCCGGCATTTTACCTGCACGTATGGAAGACGGCACGCGCCCGGCACGGCTCGCGCACGATACGTTTCCTAAAAGAACTAAATCGATAGAAGAAGATAAAATTTAGCTATTCACTATTCGACTATCGGCATGGATCTCGATTTCGGCACGGTCGCGCCGCTGGCGCTCATCATCGTCTTCGCCTACACCGTGTTCGGCCTGACCGGCTTCGGCTCCTCGGTCACGGCGATGCCGCTGCTGGTGCAACTGATCCCGCTGCGCATGGCGGTGCCGCTGATGCTGGTATTCGACCTGAGCGCCGGCCTGCTGCTGGGCCTGAAGAACCTGAAGACGATCGAGCGCCGCGAAGTGCTGCGCCTGATTCCCTTCATGCTGGCCGGGATGGGCCTGGGCGTGTTCGCGCTGGTGCGGGCGCCGGAGCGCGTGCTGCTGGTGGTGCTGGGCGCCTTCATCCTCTGCTATTCGGCCTGGAGCCTGCTGCTGCGGCAGCCGCCGAAACCGCTCGGCGCCGGCTGGGTCCTCCCCTTCGGCGTGGTCGGCGGCATGTTCACCGCCATGTTCGGCACCGGCGGCCCCTTCTACACGATCTACCTGACGCGCCGCCTGCGCGACAAGCTGGTGCTGCGCGCCACCATCAGCGGCGTGATCTTCTTCAGCGGCCTGGCGCGCCTGGCCCTGTTCTCGAGCGCCGGTCTGTATCGCAACCATACGCTGCTGGTGCTGGCCGCGCTCCTGTTCCCGTTCGCGATGGGCGGCCTGTGGCTCGGCAATCACCTGCACAGCCGGCTGCCGGCGGCGCGGGTGGTGCAGGCGATCTGGGGCGTGCTGGTGATCGGCGGCATCAGCCTCATCATAAAAAATGTTTGATTGACCCCTTGACCTTCCAATGATGGGAAGCTCGAAAGTGAGGGTTCCGATCCACCTCACTTTTGAAAGCACATCATGGTTACCAAGAAAATCCTGCCGCTGCTGGCCTTCCTGTCGCTGTCCTTCCTGGYGGGCTGCATGTCCCCACCTAGCGACCTGGACCTGTCCACGCACCGGACCACCGCCAACCAGCGCTACGTGGTCGACATCCGTCCGGTCGACGGCCCTGCCGACCTGAACCGCATCCACGCCTGGGAAGTCGACGTCAGCTCGCCGTCCGGCCAGCCCGTCGACGGCCTGAAAATCGCGGTCGACGGCGGCATGCCCCAGCACGGCCACGGCCTGCCGACGCGGCCGCGCGTCACCCGCCAGCTCGGCGCCGGCCGCTACCTGATGGAAGGCATGAAGTTCAGCATGACCGGCTGGTGGGAGATCAAGCTGAAGATCGACGGCGCCGCGGGCAGCGACACCGTCACCTTCAACACCATCGTCGACGGCCGCGGCGGGCGGCTGGCGGCGCGCTGAGGCCGGCCGTGAAAGCGCCTTTCCGGAAGCTCCTGCTGGCGCTGGCCGCCCTGCTGGCCACGGGCGCCGCGCTCGCCGCATTCACCTCGGCCGGCCGGGATGGCTGGAGCGACGGCGAACTGCAGATCCTGTCCACGCTCAGGCTGAGCCAACTGGCGCCGCCAGCGCCAGACCCCTCGAATGCGGTCGAGGCCAGGCCGGACGCCGTGCAGCTCGGGAAGCAGGTGTTCGCCGACACCCGCTTCAGCCGCAACGGCGCGGTGTCCTGCGCCAGCTGCCACCAGCCGGACAAGCAGTTCCAGGACGGCCGGCCGCTGGGCCAAGGCGTCGGCACCGGCCGGCGCCGCACGATGCCGCTGGCCGAAGCCGGCCATGCGCCCTTCACCTTCTGGGATGGCCGCAAGGACAGCCTGTGGTCGCAGGCCCTCGGTCCGCTCGAAGACCAGCTCGAGCACGGCGGCAGCCGCCTGGCCTATGCCCACCTGGTGCGCGCCCACTACCGCGCGCAGTACGAAGCGCTGTTCGGTCCCATGCCGGACCTGAGCCGGCTGCCGGCGGAAGGCGGTCCGCTGGGCACGCCGGCGCAGCGCGCCGCCTGGGCCGCGATGCGCGAGGACGACCGGCGTGCGGTGTCGCGCGTGTTCGCCAACCTCGGCAAGGCGATCGCCGCCTACGAGAAGACGCTGCACTACGGCGAGTCGCGGCTCGACGGCTATATCGAAGACCTGCTGCACGCCGACCCGGCGGCGCCGCAGCGCCTGAGCGCGCAGGAAAAGAACGGCCTGCGCCTGTTCATCGGCAAGGCGCAATGCGTGACCTGCCATAACGGCCCGCTGTTCAGCGACCAGCAGTTCCACAACACCGGCATCGCTCCGCGCACGCCGGGCAAGCCGGACTTCGGCCGCGGCGCGGCGCTGACGCAACTCCTGAGGGACGAATTCAACTGCCTCGGCCCCTACAGCGACGCCAAACCGGAACAGTGCGAGGAGTTGCGCTTCCTGTCGGCCGACGACCACACGCTGGACGGCGCCTTCAAGGTGCCCGGCCTGCGCAATGCGGCAGCGCGGGCGCCGTATATGCACGCGGGCCAGCTGGCGTCGCTGGGCGAGGTGCTGGAGCATTACCGCCGCGCGCCGGCCGCCGCCGCCGGACACAGCGAACTGAAACCGCTGCGCCTGAGCGACAGCGAGGTGCGCGACCTGGCCGCATTCCTGGGAACGCTGTCCAGTCCCGTCGTCGAAGGACGCCGCTGAATCAGGCGATCATGGTGACCAGGCGGTTGATCAGGTAGCCGCCGACCACCAGGAACAGGAACAGCACGCTGGCCAGCAGGATCGGCTTGATGCCCGCCTGGCGGATCGCGCCGACGTGGGTGCGCAGGCCGAGGGCCGCCATCGCCAT
This sequence comes from Massilia sp. 05N420, assembly GCF_056397205.1. NCBI lineage: Bacteria > Pseudomonadati > Pseudomonadota > Betaproteobacteria > Burkholderiales > Oxalobacteraceae > Massilia > Massilia sp. 05N420. The sequence goes on along the minus strand of NZ_JBFTMX010000024.1, from coordinate 28,545 downwards.
CGCCAGCAGCACGGTGTCGAGCTGCAGGATGGCGTCGACCAGGCCGGCCGGCAGCAGCCGCAGCGAATTCAGGCCGCTGGCGCCGACGAACAACAGCGCGAACCAGGGAATGGTGATGCGGCGCCTGGCGGCAGCTTCGGTTCCCTCTTCGGCGCCGAGGCGGCTGCTCAGGACGACCAGGAAGGGCGCCAGCATCATCACCCGCAGCATCTTCTCGATCACGGCGCTCGAGGCCGCGGCTTCGCTGACGGCGCGTCCGGCCACCACCACCTGGGCCACCTCGTGGATGGTCGAACCGGCATACAGGCCGTAGGCGGTCTCGGACAGGTGCAGCCAGGGATACAGCAGCGGATACACGAACATCGACAAGGTGCCGAACACGACCACGGTCGCCACCGCCACCGACACCTTGTGCGCCTGGCCGCGCACCACCGGCTCGGCCGCCATCACGGCGGCGGCGCCGCAGATCGCGCTGCCGGCGCCGATCAGCATCGCGGTCTGGCGGTCCAGCCCGAACGCCCGGGTGCCCAATTGCACCGCCAGAGTGAAGGTGGCGACGATCACCAGCGCGTCGATCAGCACGCCGGCCCAGCCGATGTGGCCGATCTGCTGGAAGGTGATGCGAAAGCCGTACAGCACGATTCCCAGGCGCAGCAGGCGGTTGCGGGCGAAGTCGACGCCTTCCTGGCTGAAGGGCGCGATGCGCGGGAAGACCGTGTTGCCGAGCACGATGCCGGCGACGATGGCGAGGGTCAGCGCGCTGAGGCCGAGGCGCTGGAATACCGGCAGCGCGGCGCCCCACATCGCCAGCGCGGCGAGCAGCGCCGCCAGCGCGAGGCCGTGGACGTAGGGAAGACAAGGGCGGGATGGGTGAGGCATGGGTTTCTCCTGTTGTACCCATGCAGGTTAAACATTTCCCATTCATAAGAAAAACAAGTTATATTGATATGATTAATCAGCATAACTGATAAGCAATGCTCCACACGACCCTCAGGCAGTTCGAAGTCTTCGTCGCCACCGCCCGCAAAGGCAGCGTGACCCAGGCCGCCGCCGCGATCGGCCTGACCCAGTCGGCGGCCAGCATGGCCCTGGCCGATTTCGAGCGCCAGCTCGGCACCCGGCTGTTCGACCGGGTCGGCAAGCGGCTCGTGCTGAACGGCGACGGCCGGGTGCTGTACCCGAAGGCGGTCGAGATGGTCGAGCGGGCGGCGGAGATGGAACAGCTGTTCCATGAAGGCGGGCGCGCGGTGAACCTGCGCCTGGGCGCCAGCTCCACCATCGGCAACTACCTGCTGCCGCGCCTGATCGGACAGTTCCAGACGGCGCGGCCGAGCAGCCAGCTGCGGCTGGACGTCGGCAATACCCAGCAGGTGCTGGATGCACTGCTGCGCTTCGAGATCGACGTCGGCTTCGTCGAAGGCCCCTGCCTGCACGCGGACATCGAATCCATCGCCTGGCGCCAAGACCAGCTGGCGGTGTGCGTGCGGCCGGACGATCCGCTGGCCCGGCCGGGCGGCGCCAGCATCGACACCTTGCGGCGTGCGCGCTGGATCCTGCGCGAGCGCGGCTCGGGCACGCGCGAGGTGGTCGAGCAGCTCTTGACCGGCCAGCTGGGCGAGATCGCGCTGGCGATGGAGCTGGGCGGCACCGAGGCGATCAAGCGGGCGGTGGAAAGCGGGATCGGGATCTCCTGCCTGTCCTCGACCACCCTGGCCGGCGAAGTAGAACGCGGCAGCCTGGCGCTGGTGGAGACGCCCTTCCTGCGCCTGGTGCGGCCGCTGCACATCGTGCTGCACCGGCAGAAGTACCGCACCGAGGGCATCGAGGCGCTGCTGGCGCTGTGCCGGCGCGCTCTAGTCAGTGAATGATCCGCGCGAGGAATTCGCGCGCCCGCTCCGACTTCGGCGCGTCGAAGAAATCGTCCTTGGCGCTTTCCTCGACGATGCGGCCGTGGTCCATGAACAGGATGCGGTCGGCCACCCGGCGCGCAAAACCCATCTCGTGGGTCACCACCATCATGGTCATGCCGTCCTGGGCCAGGCCCGTCATCACGTCCAGCACCTCGCCCACCATCTCCGGATCGAGGGCGGAGGTCGGCTCGTCGAACAGCATCGCCACCGGGTCCATCGCCAGCGCGCGCGCGATCGCCACGCGCTGCTGCTGGCCGCCCGAGAGCTGGCTGGGGAACTTGTCCTGGTGCGCCAGCAGGCCGACCCGCTCCAGGTATTTCAGGCCGTTGGCGGTCGCCTCCTCGCGCGAGCGCTTCAGCACCTTCATCTGGGCCAGGTTCAGGTTGTCGCGCACCGACAGGTGGGGGAACAGCTCGAAGTTCTGGAACACCATGCCGATCCGCGCGCGTAGCGCCGGCAGCCGGGTGGCCGGGTCGCCGACCGAGGTGCCGTCGACGTGGATGCTGCCCTGCTGGAAGGGCTCGAGGCCGTTGACGGTCTTGATCAGGGTCGATTTGCCGGAACCGGAGGGGCCGCACACCACCACCACGTCGCCCCGCGCCACCCGCGTGCTGCAATCGCTGAGCACCTGGAAGCTGCCATACCACTTGCTGACATTGTCTATTTCAATCATATAGTTGTGTGCCTTGGGCGTGCTTGACAGCACCATCGGCCCCTAGGATACTGCGGAACTTGCCAAGATTGTCAGTACCGCGCCAGAAAAGTCAGCGGAACAGGTCGGACGATCGCCCCTGTTTTCCGTCGCACCGCCATCACCGGAAGGAACCCTATGAATAATCGTAATCGCCTGACCACTTACATCCTCGTGGGGCTGGTGCTTGGCATCGCCGTCGGCTACTTCGCACACAATTACCTGGAAAGCGCTGCCGGCTTCGCCGACACGCTGTCGCTGGTAACCACCCTCTTCCTCCGCCTGATCAAGATGATCATCGCGCCGCTGGTGTTCTCGACCCTGGTGGTCGGCATCGCCAAGATGGGCGACGCCTCCGAGGTGGGCCGCATCGGCGTCAAGGCGCTGGGCTGGTTCATCATCGCCTCGATCCTCTCGCTGACCCTGGGCCTGATCCTGGTGAACCTGTTCCGTCCGGGCGACGCGATGGCCGCCGCCGGCCACCTGCCGGCCGTGACCGAATCCTCGGGCATCGCCGTGACCGGCCTGACGCTCAAGGAATTCATCACCCACCTGGTGCCGACCTCGATCGCCGACGGCATGGCCAAGAACGAGATCCTGCAGATCGTGATCTTCTCGATCTTCTTCGGCACCGGCGCCGCCGCCGTGGGCGCGCGCGCCACCCCGCTGATCGACGCCATCGACGGCGCCGCCCACGTGATGCTGAAGGTAACCGGCTACGTCATGAACTTCGCGCCGGTCGCGGTGTTCGCGGCGGTCGCCAGCGTGATCGCCAAGAGCGGCGTCGGCGTGCTGTCGACCTACGGCGTGTTCATGGGCGAGTTCTACCTCGGCATCGCGCTGCTGTGGATCGTGCTGATCGCGATCGGCATCCTGTTCGTCGGCCCGCGCATCCTGCAGCTGCTGCGCGAACTGCGCGAACCGACCATCCTGGCCTTCACCTGCGCCTCGTCGGAAGCCGCCTTCCCGAAAACCCTGGAAGGCCTGGAGCGCTTCGGCGTGAAGAACCGCCTGGCCGCCTTCGTGCTGCCGATCGGCTACTCGTTCAATCTCGATGGTTCGATGATGTACTGCACCTTCGCCACCATCTTCATCGCCCAGGCCTACGGCATCGAAGTGCCGCTGTCGACCCAGCTGACCATGATGCTGGTGCTGATGCTGACCTCGAAGGGCATGGCCGGCGTGCCGCGCGCTTCGCTGGTGGTGATCGCCGCGACCCTGAACCAGTTCCACATTCCGGAAGCCGGCCTGCTGCTCCTGCTGGGCATCGACCACTTCCTGGACATGGCGCGCTCGGCCACCAACGTGATCGGCAACGGCATCGCCACCGCCGTGGTCGCGAAGTGGGAAGGCGAGCTGAGCGACCCGAAGGCGGCCGGCACGGATATTGCGACGTCGCCGCTGCGCTGATTTTCATCCGTCGCCCCCGCGCAGGCGGGGGCCCAAGTTTGCATGCGTCTTGTTAGCTCACGCAGAACTTGGGCCCCGCCTGCGCGGGGGCGACGCTTTTCTGGAGACCATATGACTTACCTGAAATCCGCGCGCACGCTGTTCGCGCTCTTCCTCTGCCTGTTCGCCCTCGCCGCCCAGGCCCAGACCGCCGCCCCGGCCAAACTGCCGAACGTGGTCATCCTCGCCACCGGCGGCACCATCGCCGGCACCGGCGCCACCAGCACCACCACGGTCGGCTATACCGCCGCCACGGTCGGCGTCGACGCCCTGATCAAGGCGGTGCCGGAACTGCAGAAGGTCGCCCACGTGAGCGGCGAGCAGGTGTTCCAGATCGCCAGCGAGAACATGGGCAACGAGCAGTGGCTGATCCTGGCCAAGCGCGTCAACGCCCTGCTGGCCCAGCCGAACGTGGACGGCATCGTGATCACCCACGGCACCGACACCATCGAGGAAACCGCCTACTTCCTGGACTTGGTCGTCAAAAGCAGGAAGCCCGTCGTGGTGGTCGGCGCGATGCGTCCCTCGACCGCGATCTCGGCCGACGGCCCGATCAACCTGTACAACGCCGTGCTGACCGCCGGCAGCCAGGAAGCGGTGGGCAAAGGCGTGCTGGTGGTGATGAACGACCAGATCAACGCCGCGCGCGAAGTCACCAAGACCAACACCGTCACCACCGACACCTTCAAGTCGCCGGAGCTGGGCATGCTGGGCTATGTGGTCGGCAACCAGCCGCACTTCTACCGCGCCTCGACCCGCAAGCACACCGTCGACACCGAGTTCGACGTGTCGAACCTGACGTCGCTGCCGGCCGTGGAGATCGCCTACAGCTACGCCAACGTCGGTCCGACCGCGGTCAACGCCTTCGTCGCCGCCGGCGCCAGGGGCCTGGTCCACGCCGGCGTGGGCGACGGCAGCCTGCCGAACAAGGTGCGCCCGGCCCTCTCCGCCGCGCGCGAAAAGGGCGTGGTCGTCGTGCGTTCGAGCCGCGTCGGCCAGGGCATCGTGGCGCGCAACGGCGAAGCCAACGACGACCAGCTCGACTTCGTCGTCTCGGACACGCTGAATCCGCAGAAGGCGCGCATCCTCTTGATGCTGGCGCTGACCAAAACGAACAGCACCAGAGAAATCCAGCGCATGTTCTACACCTATTGATCCTGGCGCCCGCCAGCGACGACAAGCCGCCTTCGGGCGGCTTTTTTGTTGTATCGGGGCCATATTTCGCAATATTGCCTTGCGGAAAAATCAAGAATGCGTTCCGTATTTATCGTTCGCCGCGATAATGGAATCGTGCTTTCATCGTCCGCCGAATCCGCCATGGCCATGCGGTTTGAAGAAGTCGAATCCTTCGCGTGCAGCCCGCCGCCGGCGCCCGAGGCAATCAACCGCGATGCGGATCTCGCGTACCTGCAGGAAGACATCGGCGACCTGGTGAACGAGTCGCTGGATGGGCTCAAGCGGGTCCGGGACATCGTGTAGTCGCTCAAGGACTTTTCGCACATGGGCGAAACCGACTGGCATTTCGCCGACCTGCACACCGGCCTCGAGACGACCCTGACCATCGTCGCCAACGAGATCAAGTACAAGGCCACGGCCGAGCGGCGCTACGGCAAGCTGCCCGAAGTGAAGTGCCTGGCTTCGCAACTGAACCAGGTGTTCATGAACCTGCTCGTCGACGCCGCCCAGGCGATTCGCGAGCGCGGCGTGATCACCATCGCCACCGGGGTCGACGGCGACTGGGTGTGGGTGGCGATCAGCGACACCGGTTGCGGCATCCCGGCGCAGAACATGAACCGCATCTTCGAACCCTTCTTCACCACCAAGCCGGTCGGCAGCGGCACGGGACTGGGCTTGTCGCTGTCCTACAGCGTCATCAACAAGCACGGCGGACGCATCGAGGTCGCATCGACGCCCGAGGCCRGGACGACTTTCACCATCCGGCTGCCGATCACGCCGCCGGCCTCCCTACGGCCGGCGGCCTGAAGCCTGGACGGTCTCTCCCGGACCTCAGAACATCTTCATCACGCCCAGCTGCACCGCGCGCTGGGAGGTCTGCTTGGTCGACGGGACCAGGGCGTCGTCATAGCGGTTGAAGTCGACCTCCGCATACAGGTTGGTCAGCTTCGAAAAGTGGTACGCAGCGCCCACCAGGGTCAGGTCGCGCCGGCCGCCGCCCGTGCGGCTGTCGTAGTCCGAGCGATAGAAGGCGGCGGTGACTTCCACCGGCTGGTTGACCTGGTAGTTGACGCCGCCGAAGCGCGTCTCCAACTGGTAGCTGCCCGCGCTCGCGGTCTCCTGGCGTTCGCGCGACAGGCCGGCCTTGACGGTGAAGGCATGGACCTTGACGCCGCCGCCCACCACGAAGGCGTGATTGTCGAAGCCGGTGGTGGTCTGCTTGTCCGTCCAGGCACCCGCCGCCAGCAGCATTCCCTTGGCGTAGCTGAAGCCCACTGCCTTCGCCGTCCCCTTCCCGGCATCTCCCGCGACTTCGCCCGGCGCGTATTCGGCGCGCAGGGTCAGGCCGTCGAAGCTGCCGGTGTACTGGATGTCGTTGTTGAAGCGCGTGCCGGACGACGACGATGCGCTCAGGCCGGCCGTTTTCGCCGCCGCCGGCAAGCTGGTACCGGCGCCCGAGGACAACGGCACGATGGGCGTGTAGTGGTGATCGAAGGGGTCGAGGAATTTCTCGGTCCGGAAGCCGATCGTGTACTGGCGGCCGATGTCGATCGAACCCCAGCTGCCGCCCAGCCCGACCGCGGCGGTACGGTTGAACAGGACGTTGTTGGTGTTGTCCAGGGCGCCGGTCTTGCTGTTGAAGCCGCTCTCCAGCTGGAAGTGCGCGTTCAGCCCATTGCCGAGCTGCTCCACGCCGCGAAAGCCCAGCCGGTTCGAGTAGTAATTGCCGGAGCTCGTGGTCCACATGCCGTGGCCTTCGGCGTCGACATTGGTCTGGTAGCGCAATCCGGCATCGACGGAGCCGTAGACGGTCACGCTGGCCTGGGCGAATGCGGCGGCCGGGAACAGGGCCGCGAGGGCCAGCATCAGGGTAGCTTGGGTTTTCATTGTCTCGTTATTGATGGATTTATGGTGGCCGAGGGCGTGGGCTGCCCTCGGCGGTTGCCGATGAAAAACTACAGGGAGGTGATGCGGGATTTAAGCGGTTGCCTTGGCCGCCGCCTTGCGCGCCGCCTGGCTGGCGTCACTGCTGAGCGACAGGAGGATGAGGACGCTGGCCACGGCCAGGCCGGCAATCGGCATCAGGGCCAGCGCATAGCTGCCGGTTTCTTCCTTGATCCAGCCGTAGACGTTGACCATGAGGCCGCCGCCGATCAGGTTGGAAGTGGCGTTGATGGCGGCCAGGCCGGCTGCCGCCGCCGAGGGCGCGATCCAGGTCGAGCTCAGCGCCCAGAACGGTCCCTTGAAGGAATAGGCGCCGACCAGCACGCAGGACAGCAGGACCACGGTCGGGATCAGCGCGCTGGTGGCCGAGGTGAACAGCATGCCGCCGGCGACCAGCAGCAGCGGAATGGCGGTGTGCCAGCGGCGTTCGCCCTTCTTGTCCGAATGGCGGCCCCACAGGATCATCAGCACCGAGGCGATCACGTACGGTATCGAATTGACCAGGCCCGTCTGCATGACGGTCAGGCCGAAGGATTTCAACAGCTGCGGTTGCCACACGTTGAGGACGCTGCCTGCAGCCGAGGCGGCCGAGCAGACCAGCGCCATGCCCAGCACTTCCTTGGTACGGAACAGCTTCCAGACCGACACACGGGCCGCGGTCTTCTTCTCGCTGCGTTCCTTCTCGATGCGCGTGGAGAGCCAGTTGCGCTGCTCGTCGCTGAGCCACTTCGCCTGCTCGGGGCGATCGGTCAGGAAGAACAGGCAGACGATGCCCAGCAGGACGGTGGGCAGGCCTTCGAGAATGAACAGCCAGTGCCAGCCGCGCATGCCGAACATCCCGTCGGTCTGGAGCAGCAGGGCCGAGATCGGCGAACCGATGAAGCTGCCCATCGGTACCGCCACCATGAAGGTGGCGACGATGCGCGCACGGTAGGCGGCCGGGAACCAGTAGGTCAGGTACAGCACGACGCCGGGGAAGAAGCCGGCTTCGGCCGCGCCGAGCAGGAAACGCATGAAGAACAGCGAGTTCTGGCCCTGCACGAAGGCGGTGCAGGCCGACACCAGGCCCCAGGTGATCATGATCCGCGCGATCCACTTGCGGGCGCCGTACTTCTGCAGCGCCAGGTTGCTCGGCACTTCGAAGAAGAAGTAGGCGATGAAGAACAGGCTGCCGGCAAAGCCGAACACTTTCTTGGTGAGGCCGAGGTCGCCGTTCATCTGCAGGGCTGCCATGCCGATGTTGCCGCGGTCGATCAGGGCCATCAGGTAGCAAACGATCAGGAAGGGAATGATGCGCCAAGTTACCTTGCGCATCGTTTCCGCCTCGAGGCGGGGGTTGTTGTCGATGTCGTTCATGTCGTCTCCCATACTGTAAGGGTTAAAGCGCGTCTTGGGTGCGCGCCTGTGGTTTTTGTGTGACGTCAGGCTTGCTGTTCCAGAACCGCCAGCACGTTGGCCGCCGCCGCCGTGCCCATGCCGACGTAGGCATCGCCGGTCACGCCGCCGATGTGTGGCGACAGGATGGCGTTCGGAATCCCGGTGAACGGGTGGCCGGGGGTGAAGGGTTCGACCTGGAAGCTGTCCAGCCCAGCGGCACGCAGGGCGCCGCTGCGCAGGGCATCGGCCAGCGCCGCTTCGTCGATCAGGCCGCCGCGCGCGGTGTTGACGACGATGGCGCCGGGACGCATGGTGGCCAGCGTTTGCGCGTTCAGCATGTTGGCGTTGTCCTTGGTGAGCGGGCAATGCAGGGACAGCACGTCCGACTGCGCGATCACGTCCGCCAGCGGCAACAGGCTGACGCCATCCGGCGCCGTTTGCGCGAACGGGTCGTGCGCGATCACCTGCATGCCCAGTGCGCTGCCGACGGTGGCGACGCGCGCGCCGATCGCGCCCAGGCCCACCAGGCCGAGCGTGCGGCCTTTCAGCTCCAGGCTCTTGTGGGTGGCCTTGTCCCAGTGGCCCTCATGCATGCGGCGATCGAGCGCCGGCACGTCCTTGGCGCAGGCGAAGATCAGCGCCCAGGCATGTTCGGCCACGGCGGCCGCGTTGGCGCCGACCGCCGCCTTGACGGCGATGCCTCGCTTTGCCGCCGCTTCCTTGTCGATGGTGTCGGTGCCGGAACCGTGCTTGGAAATCACGCGCAGGCGGGTGCAGGCCTCGATCACGCGCTCGGTGATGCGGCCGTAGCGCACGATGATCGCGACCGGCTGGTGCTGGCGGCACAGGGCGACCAGCTCGTCCTCGGTCGGCGTCTTGCCGGCGTAGACCAGGTCGTAGGTCGACAGCAGCGCGACCGCCTTGCCGGCCAGGTCGGCGCCGGTCACCAGGATCACGTCGCGCTTGGCTTGTTCCTCGAGGACGGCGCTCACAGCGTTTCTCCTTCGGCCAGCACGCCGGCCTTGCGCAGGGCGGCGTCGAGCCAGGCCGGACGCAGCTGGGCGCCGCTGCGGATGCCTTCGATGCGCGCGGTTTCATCGGCCAGCTTCTGCCTGGCCGCGTCCAGTACGGCCGGCACCTTGACCGGCTCGACGATGACGATGCCGTCGGCATCGCCCACCACCAGGTCGCCCGGGCGCACCGTCACGCCGCCCACGGAAATCGGCCAGTTGATCCGGCCCGGCACCTGCTTGGTCGGCCCGTTCGGGTTGGCGCCGGTGGCATACATCGGGAAGCCCAGCGCGCGGATCGCCTCGGTATCGCGCACGGCGCCGTAGACGACGATGCCGGCGATGCCGATCGCCATGCACTGGCTGACCATGATCTCGCCCATCAGGGCGCTGGTATCGTCGCCCTTGCCGTCGATGACCAGCACGTCGCCCGGCTTGGCGATCGCCATCGCCGCGTGGATCATCAGGTTGTCGCCGGGGCGCACTTCGACCGTCAGCGCCGGGCCGGCCAGGCGCATGCTCGGCGCCAGCGGCGCGATGCGGCTGCTCAGGGCGCCGCGGCGGCCGGCGACGTCGGCCAGGATGGAAGACGGGTACTGGGCGGCGCGCGCGACCAGTTCCGGGTCGATGCGCTCGATGTTGCGGATGACGTCGGGTGGGGTGGTATGGCTCATGGTGGGTCCTCGTCGTAGGTAGGAGGCAGCCACGAGGAGGGACGGGCGCAGGACGGCACGCGAGATGCGGGATGCCATGGATGTCTCCTCCGATGCGGCTGCTTTTTTGTCAGGCAGATTCTTGTATGAGCCGAGTATAGGAAGCACGATCTATAATGTATATTCACTTATTTTTCGAATTCTTAAACTTTCGGGAATATATCGATGGACTTCCGCGACCTGAAATACTTCGAAGTGATCGCCGAGGAAGGCAACCTGGGGCGGGCCGCCGAGCGCCTGCACCGGACCCAGCCTGCGCTGACCAAATGCATCGACCGCCTGGAAGAAGACCTGGGCGCGAAACTGTTCGAAAAGGATGGGCGCGGCATGCGGCTGACCGTCGCCGGCGAGGTCCTGGTGCGGCGCACGCGGCAGATGGCGATCATGGTGGAGGAGACGGCGCGCGAGATGCAGGATTACGCCGGTGGTTTGCAGGGGAATGTGCGCATCGGCTGCGTGCCGACGCTGGCCGAACATCTGATGCCTGCCGTGTTCCAGCAATTACTGGCCGAAGCACCCGGCATTACCGTGAACCTGGCGGTAGCGATGAATGCCAACCTGATGGCCAGCCTGCAGGAGGGTGAGCTGGATCTGGTGCTGAGCCCGATCACGGAGACCGAGCGGGATATCGTGTGGGAGYAGATTGCGGAAGACACGGTAGTCGTGATGGCGAACGAGCACCACCCGGTATTCGATTCGCCCTGCACGCTCGCGGGCCTGCTCGACTACAAATGGATGCTGCCGGCGGCAACGGTCGCCTCGCGCCAATGGCTGAACCAGACATTCGAGCGGCATGGTCTTCCGCGTCCGCAGGTACAGATCGAATCGAACGTGCTGAATGCGATCCTGCCTATCCTCGAGAAGACGCCGTTACTGGGTTTCGTCACCCGCTTCAATCTCGTCTCGGGCAAGGCCCGTGTGCGCGAGGTGATACTGGCCGACACCCAGATGCAGCGCCGCCTCGGCCTGGCCTACCGGCGGAACGGTTATCTGTCGCCGGTGGCGGCGCGCGTCGCGGAGATCCTCCGCGCGCAAGGGAACGCGTTGTTGTCGGTCTGAGGGCACACCGAGCCCACGCAAACGTCGAATCACACGAGGGCGTGCCCCTGCAGCCGCGTCAGAATGGCCAGCGGGCTCGATTCCTTGTCGTACTGCTGCATCGGCGACAGCAGCAAGGTGTGCTCCAGCATGTACTGGCCCGACATCACCGAGTGCGAGGCCTGGTCCGAGAAGCACACCCAGGCGCAGCCGGGCGGGAAGCCGAAGGTGACCTGCGGCGCGTTCTTCTGGTAGTCGAGGTCGGCCTTCATGGAGTCGTGCAGCTGCAGCATCAGGTGGTCGTATTCGCTGCGCAGCGACTTGGTCACGTGCAGCGCGGCCAAGGCCTTGGCCTGCCAGGGCACGTACTTCTTCACGCGCGGCAGGAAGCGTTTCGCCACATCCTCGAACGGTTCGCCCACGCGCCACACGCGCGGCACGCCTTCCAGGTTCACGTTGGTGAATACGCGCAGCAGGCGTTCGCCGCGGTTCGGACGCGAGGGAAAGGCGTCGACGTGCAGGCGGCGGTCGTCGGCGCGCCAGGACTGGACCCGGGTCTCGACCTTCGACGGACGGAAGCTGACCGAGCCGCGGCGCAGGTGCTCGCCGTAGCGCGGCACCAGGTTGCCCAGCAGGCCCTCGGCCTGGGCGCGAAAGCGGCCGATCATGCCGGCGGCCAGCGCCTGCGTGGCGTCGTCGCCGATCACGCCTTTCAGCCGGCCAGCAGGGTCGAGGCTGATGTTGCGGATCTTGGGGTCGCGGATGTCTTCGCGAAACAGCGCCAGCTCTTCCTTCTGGGGCGCGAAACCGTGCTCGCCGAAGTTCGGGAAGTACAGCACCTTCCCCGCTTCCAGCGCGGCGATCCAGGCCGGATTGCCGTGGCCGACCTCCTTCATGTCGATCTCGACGATCTGGTTTTCCATGTTTGTCTTTCTTAATCCTGTTCGAGGGCCAAAGGAGGCGAGGCCAGGTCTTCGTCCTGCCTTGCCAGCTGCCGGTCCCACATCTGTTTATACAAGCCGTTCTGCGCGATCAGCTGTCCGTGCGTGCCGCGTTCGACGATGCGGCCGTGGTCGAGCACCAGGATCTGGTGCGCGTCGGCGATGGTCGACAGGCGGTGCGCGATCACCAGCGTGGTGCGCTGCTTCGCGATTTCCTTCAGCTGCGCCTGGATCGCCTGCTCCGCGCGGGAGTCCAGCGCCGACGTCGCTTCGTCGAAGATCAGGATCGCCGGATTCTTCAGCAGCGTACGCGCGATCGCGACCCGCTGCTTCTCGCCGCCGGACAGCTTCAGGCCGCGCTCACCCACCATTGTCGCATAGCCGTCGGGCAGGCTTTCGATGAAGTCGTGGATGGAGGCTGCGCGCGCCGCCGCCACGATGTCCTCGCGGCTGGCGCCGGGACGGCCGTAGGCGATGTTGTATTCGATGGTGTCGTTGAACAGCACCGTATCCTGGGGCACGATGCCGATCGCGTGACGCAGCGAATCCTGGGTCACCTTGCGGATGTCCTGGCCGTCGATGCTGATCGCGCCCTGCTGCACGTCGTAGAAGCGGAACAGCAGGCGCGACAGGGTCGACTTGCCCGAGCCGCTGTGGCCAATTACGGCGGTGGTGGTGCCGGCCGGGATCGTGAAGTCGACGTCGAACAGGATCTGGCGCTTGGGGTCGTAGCTGAATTCGACGTGCGAGAACGCGACCTGGGCGCCGCGCGTGGCCAGCGGTTTCGCATCCGGCGAATCGGCCACTTCGCGGTTCTGCTCCAGCAGGCCGAACAGGCGCTCCATGTCGGCCAGGCTCTGCTTGATCTCGCGGTAGATCACGCCCAGGAAGTTAAGCGGAATGTAGAGCTGCAGCATGAAGGAGTTCACCAGCACCAGGTCGCCCAGGGTCATGGTCTTGTCGATCACGCCGGCGGTAGCGCGCCACAGGATGGCGGTGACGGCGGCGGCGATGATCAGCGACTGGCCCGAGTTCAGGAAGGACAGCGAGGTCTGCGAACGCACGGCGGCGCGCTCGTAGTCCTGCAGTCCTGCGTCGTAGCGCTTGGCTTCGTAATCCTCGTTGCCGAAGTACTTGACGGTCTCGTAGTTGATCAGCGAGTCGATGGCCTTGGTGTTGGCCTTCGAATCGAGCTCGTTCATCGTGCGCCTGAAGTGGGTGCGCCATTCGGTGACGACGATGGTGAAGGTGATGTAGGTGACCAGCGCCGCCCCGGTGATGATCGAGAACCACTTGTCGTAGCGCGCCCCGAGGTAGCCCAGCACAAGCGTGATCTCGACCAGGGTCGGCAAAATCGAAAACAAGGAATACGACACGAGCGAGCTGACGCCGCGCGTGCCGCGTTCGATATCGCGCGTCATGCCGCCGGTCTGGCGGTTCAGGTGGAAGCGCAGCGACAGCGCGTGCAGGTGGCGAAACACCTTCAGTGCGATGGTGCGCACCGCGCGCTGGGTCACGCGCGCGAACAGAAATTCGCGCAGCTCGGTGAACAGCGTGGTCGAGAAGCGCAGCGCGCCATACGCGAACAGGGCGCCGAGCGGCAGCACCAGCAGCGCGTAAGGATGGGTGGGCGAGATGCTGAGGCTGTCGACGATATTCTTGAGCACCAGCGGCACGCCGATATTCGCCACCTTGGCGCCGATCAGGCAGACCAGTGCGGCCATCACGCGCCATTTGTAGACCCACAGATAGGGCATCAAGGTGCCGATCACGGCCCAGTCGTTGCGGCGGGCAGCCGGGTCGGCGGGCGATGGAAGGGAGGAGCTTGCGGGAGTGCGTCGCATGACAGAGATTCTTTATTTATGGTTCAATCTGGGACGATTGTAGCGTTTGGGAGCTCGAAAACCTGCTACACGTTGCATTTTCGGTCTGCGATGCTCGCTGTACTCAAGTACAGCTGCGCTTCTCAACCGAAACTGCGGCCGCTCGCGACGGTTTTCGAGTCCCAACTTTTTACCGAGATTTCAAGATGACCCAGCCAGAAAACCAGACACTTTCCACCACCCGCCTGCCTGAAGGAAAGATGCCAGTGCTGCGGATGATGCCGGCGCCGTCCGACGCCAATGTGTACGGAGACGTGTTCGGCGGCTGGATCATGGCACAGGTCGACGTCGCCGGCTCGCTGCCGGCCGTGCGCCGCGCGAACGGCCGCGTGGCCACCATCGCCGTCAACTCCTTCCTGTTCAAGAATCCGGTCTTCGTCGGCGACCTGCTGTCCTTCTACGCCGACATCGTCAAGGTCGGCAATACCTCGATCACGGTCTACGTCGAAGTCTACGCCGAACGTAACCGCCTGCAGACCAATGTCGTGAAAGTCACCGAGGCCACCCTCACCTATGTCGCCACCGGCCCGGACCGCAAGCCGCGCCAGTTGCCGCCGCTCGAATCCCTGATCGCCGAGTAAGCCCTTGACGCCGTCGCGCCGCCTGTTCCTGCTGGATGCGGCGCGCCTGGCCGCGGCCTTCACCGCCGCTGGTCCTTCGGTACTGCACGCGGCGCCATCGAACGCAGCCGGCTATCCGTTCAGCTTGGGCGTCGCTTCCGGTTCGCCGCTGCCCGATTCCGTGATCCTCTGGACCCGCATCCTGCCCGATCCGCTGGATGCGAATTCGGCGCCCAGGCTGGCGATGCCGCTGCGCTGGGAAGTCGCGCAGGACGAAGGCTTCCGCAGGATCGCGGCCAAGGGCAGCGTCATCGCCACGCCGGAGCTGGCGCACAGCGTGCGCGTGAACGTGACGGCCCTGGAGCCTGGCCGCTGGTACTGGTACCGCTTCCTGTTCGGCGACGCCGTCAGCCCGGTCGGCCGCACCCGCACCGCCCCAAGCGCCGGCAGCATGCCCGACATGCTGAAGCTGGCGGTGGCCTCCTGCCAGCACTGGGAATTCGGCAGTTATGCGGCGCACCGCTACATCGCCGAGGCCCAGCCCGACCTGGTCGCCTTCCTTGGCGACTACATCTACGAATGGGGCCCTTTCCAGCGCCAGCATCCGCAACGCGCGGTGCGCCAGAACGAATCCTTCGACCTGGCCAGCTACCGCCAGCGCTATGCCCAGTACAAGAGCGACCCGGACCTGCAGGCGGCCCACCTGGCGGCCCCCTGGATCGTGACCTGGGACGACCACGAAGTCGCCAACGACTACGCCGCCGACCGCGACGAGCGGCTCTCGAGCGATTTCGCGGCGCGCCGCGCGGCGGCCTACCAGGCCTTCTACGAGCACATGCCGCTGCGCCTGCCGCCGCCTCGCAGCTTTGCGAATGTGCGTATGTATCAGCGCTACGACTGGGGGCGCCTCGCGCGCTTCCACGTGCTGGACGACCGCCAGTACCGCGCCTACGAAGCCTGCCCGAAGCCGGGCCGGGGCGGCTCGAATTCCGTGAGCCCGCGCGCCTGCCCTGCCCTGCTGGATCCGTCGCGCAGCATGCTGGGCAGGGAACAGGAAGCCTGGCTGCAGGACGGCCTGCAAAGCTCGAGGGCGCGCTGGAACATCCTGGCCCAGCAGACCCTGATGGCGCAATCGACCCAGGTGCCGATCGTCGGCGCCGACGGCGGGCGCTTCTGGACCGATGGCTGGGACGGTTATCCGGTCGCACGCCGGCTGCTGCTGGACACCCTGGCGGCTTCACAAGCCGCCAATCCCCTGGTGCTGGGCGGCGACGTCCACACCTTCTACGCCACCGAACTGCGTGCGGATTTCAAGCGCCCGGCATCGAAGGACAATCCGGTGATCGCCACCGAGTTCGTCGGCACCTCGGTCACCTCGAGCTCGCGCCCGCAGCAGCGCACCGCGGAATACGTCGAAATGAACCCCCACATCAAGTTCGGGCGCAGCGACAGGCGCGGCTACATGCTGCTGGAGGTAACGCCCAGCGAGACGCGGTCGCGCTTCATGGGGCTGGATGAGGTGCGGGATCCGAAGACCGCGCAGCGGGAGCTGGCGGCTTTCAGGGTGGTGGATGGGAAGGCTGGGGTGGAGGTGGTGAACGGCTAGCCGTCATTCCCGCTTTCGCGGGGATGACGGGGTTTCTTACGCCGGCTGCTTCTCATCCCGCAACTCACGCCGCAGGATCTTGCCCACATTGGTCTTCGGCAGCGTCTCGCGGAACTCGATGTACTTCGGACGCTTGTAGCCGGTCAGCTGCTCCTTGCAGAAGGCCATCAGCTCTTCCTTGGTGAGCGCCTTGTCCTTCCTGACCACGTAGAGCTTGACCGCCTCGCCCGAATGCTGGTCCGGCACACCCACGCAGGCCACTTCCAGCACGCCCGGGTGGCTTGCCACGACTTCCTCGACCTCGTTCGGGTACACATTGAAACCCGAGACCAGGATCATGTCCTTCTTGCGGTCGACGATCTTGATGTAGCCTTGCTCGTTCATGATGCCGATGTCGCCGGTCTTGAAGAAGCCGTCCGCGGTCATGACCTTGGCGGTTTCGTCCGGACGGTTCCAGTAGCCGGCCATCACCTGCGGGCCGCGCACGGCGATTTCGCCGGCGGTGCCGAACGGGACTTCCTGGCTGGCTTCGTCGAGGATGCGGATCTCGGTCGACGGGATCGGCAGGCCGATGGTGCCGGTAAAGCCCGTGATGTCGCAGCGGTTGGCGGCGACCACCGGCGAGGTCTCGGACAGGCCATAGCCCTCGACGATCGGGGTGCCGGTGACCTGCAGCCACTTGTCCGCCACCGGCTTCTGCACCGCCATGCCGCCGCCCGGGCAGACCAGCAGGCCGGAGAAGTCGAGGCTGGCGAAGTCCGGGTGGTTCAGCAGGCCGTTGTACAGGGTGTTCACGGCCGGGAAGACGTTGATGCGGTAGTTGCGCAGTTCCTTGATGAAGCCGCCAATGTCGCGCGGGTTCGGGATCAGGAGGTTCATGCCGCCCACGCGCAGGCCCAGCAGGGCGCAGACGGTCAGCGCATAGATGTGGTACAGCGGCAGCGCGCACACGAACTGCAGGTCGGCGCCGGCCTTGGCCAGGGTCGGGGCGAACCAGGCTTCGTTCTGCAGCACGTTGGCGATCACGTGCTTGTGCAGCAGCACCGCGCCCTTCGACACGCCGGTGGTGCCGCCTGTGTACTGCAGGAAGGCGACGTCGTCATGGCCGACCTGGACCGGCTTGAGGGTCTGGCGCGCGCCTTCCGCCAGCACGCGCTTGAACGGCACCGCGTTCGGAATCGACCATGCCGGCACCAGCTTCTTGACGGTGCGGACCACGAAGTTGACGATCAGTCCCTTCGCGCCCAGCAGGTCGCCCATGGTGCCGACGATGATGTGCTTGACCTTGGTTTGGGCGACGACTTCCGCCACCGTGTGGGCGAAGTTTTCCAGCACCACGATGGCTTCCGCGCCCGAGTCGTTCAGCTGGTGCTGCAGCTCGCGCGCGGTGTACAGCGGGTTGACGTTGACGATGGTGTAGCCGGCGCGCAGGATGGCCGCCATCGCCACCGGATACTGCAGCACGTTCGGCAGCATGATGGCCACGCGCGCGCCCGGCTGCAGGCCGCGGCTCTGCAGCCACGCCGCCATCTGGGCGGACAGCTTGTCGAGTTCGGCGAAAGTCATGGACTTGCCCATGCAGGCATAGGCCTTGCGGTCCGCGTACTTGCGGAAGGCTTCCTCCAGCAGGTGCGTGAGGGAACGGTATTGCGTCCAGTCGATCTCCGCCGGTACGCCCGTCTCGTACGACTCCAGCCAGAATTTGTCCATGTTATTGCCTATCTTTCTAATCAATTTAACTCTCCGCTTTTGTCATTTTTAGCACTGCCAAAAATGACTCCCCGCGAAGGCGGGGACCCAAGTTCTGCCTTGGGTCCCCGCCTGCGCGGGGACGACGGGTTCATGCCTATCTTTATGCTGCCTGCTTTTCCTCGCGCAATGCGCGCCGCAGGATCTTGCCGACGTTGGTCTTCGGCAGCTCGCTGCGGAATTCGATGTACTTCGGTCTCTTGTAGCCGGTGAACTCGCGCTTGCAGTAGTCCATCAGCTGCTCGGCCGTCAGGTTCGGGTCCTTCTTGACCACGAAGACCTTGACCGCTTCGCCGGAATGCTCGTCCGGCACGCCGATCACCGCGCACTCCAGCACGCCGGGGTGGGCGGCGATCACGCCTTCCAGTTCGTTCGGATAGACGTTGAAGCCCGAGACCAGGATCATGTCCTTCTTGCGGTCGACGATCTTCACGTATCCGTTCTCGTCCATCACGCCGACGTCGCCCGACTTGAAGAAGCCGTCAGGCGTCATGACCTTGGCCGTTTCGTCCGGACGGTTCCAGTAGCCGGCCATCACCTGCGGACCGCGGATCGCGATCTCGCCCACGCTGCCGATCGGCAGTTCCTTGCCGTCGTCGTCCAGAATCGCCACCTCGGTCGACGGGATCGGCAGGCCGATCGTGCCGGTGAAGGACGAGATGTCGCAGCGGTTCGCGGTGGCCACCGGCGAGGTCTCCGACAGGCCGTAACCCTCGATGATGTGGGTGCCGGTGATGGCCTTCCACTGGTCGTTGACCGCCTGCTGCACCGCCATGCCGCCGCCGTTCGCCAGCTTCAGACCCGAGAAGTCCAGGTGCCTGAAGTCCGGATGGTTCACCAGCGCGTTGTACAGCGTGTTCACCGCCGGCAGCGCATTGAACTTGTACTTGGCCAGCTCCTTGATGAAGCCCGGGATGTCGCGCGGATTCGGGATCAGGATGTTCAGCGCCCCCACCCGCATGCCCCACAGCGCGCACACCGTCAGCGCGAAGATGTGGTACAGCGGCAGCGCGCACACGATGACAGGATGCTCGACCGCCGGCGGCCGGCTCATCGCCACGGAGGACCATGCCTCCGATTGCAGCAGGTTGGCGATCACGTTCCGGTGCGTCAGGGTCGCGCCCTTCGACACGCCGGTGGTGCCGCCGGTGTACTGCAGGAAGGCGACGTCCGTGTTCTTCAGCTGGGCCGGCTGGAAGGGCATCTTCGCGCCCTGGGCCAGCGCATCCTTGAAGCGCACGCTGCTCGGCAGCGAGTAGTCCGGCACCATCTTCTTGACGTTGCGGACCACGAAGTTCACCAGCATGCCCTTGGCCCCGCCCAGCATCTCGCCCATGCTCGCCACCACCACGTGACGCACCGGTGTCTTGCCCATCACCTGCTGCAGCGTGTGCGCGAAGTTCTCGAGCACGATGATGGCTTCGCTGCCCGAGTCCTTCAGCTGGTGCTCCAGCTCGCGCGGCGTGTACAGCGGATTCACGTTCACGACCGTATAGCCGGCGCGCAGGATGGCGGCCAGCGCCACCGGATACTGCAGCACGTTCGGCATCATCACCGCCACGCGCGCACCCTTGGCCATGCCGCGGCTCTGCAGCCAGGCCGCGAGGCGCTTCGACATCGCGTCCAGTTCCGCATAGGTGAGGAACTTGTCCATGCAGACGAAGGCGTTGTTCGCGGCGTACTTCTGGAACGACTCTTCCAGCAGCTGCACGAGGGAGCCGTACTGGTCGGGATCGATTTCAGCGGGGACGCCGGGTGGGTACGACTTGAGCCAAATCTTGTCCATCGGGTGCCTGTCTCCAGTGTATTTTTTCTGTGTGGGCCGCCCAACCGAAAAAAAACGCACGGTCGTGCTGTGTTTGCTTTCATGATGCTATCGGGCAGCGCGCCCGATAGCAAGCATTTTTAAAGCAATTCGAACACGAATTCTAGTGCCCGACCATAGGTGGCGCCTCGCTGCGCTGCACCATCAGCGGCGCCGTGGACACCGGCGGCGCCAGGGTCTTCAGGATGCGGTGGCGATCCGAGCGGTCCAGCTCGGCCAGGCGCTTGACCGACTTGTAGAAGGCCGGGAAGTTGCCGTCGCGCTTGAGCATGGCGCGGAAGGCCGGCACGAAGTCCTCGTAGGTCGCGATCGAGGCCAGGTGGGCGTTCGACAACGGCTGTTCGAAGAAGCGGTCGTAGCCGGCATAGCCGCCCCAGTTGCCCTTCAGGACCTGGTACTCGTCCTTCAGTTCCTGGAACAGGCGCGCCTTGACCGCGCGCTTCTCGTCGTCGCTGCGGTCGACCACGGCGTAGTTCTGTTCGAGCGCCTTGCGATACTTGAGCAACAGGGCAAGGAAATCGTGCTTGCGGCTCTTGTAGCGGGCATAGCTGTCGCGCATGGCCTGGTTGCCGAAGCGCTCCATCCAGTGTTCCACGCCCACCTCTTCCACGGTGCTGGCGAAGGATTCGTTGAACTGCGAATCCCCCTGCGCGTACACGATCTGGTGCGCCAGTTCGTGGAAGATCATGCGCGCCAGTTCGGCATCCGGGTAGTTGATGAAGGTGGAGATCAGGGGATCGCTGAACCAGCCCAGGGTCGAGTAGGCCGGCACGCCGCCGACTTCGACGTCGTTGCCGTCCGCCTTCAGCTCCTTGGCGTAGGTCATGGCGGCATCCTTGTTGTAGTAGCCGCGGTAGTTCACGCAGCCAGCCACCGGGAAGCACCATTGCAGGGGCCGCAGCGACAGCTCGGGCGTGGCGACCACGTTCCACAGCACGTAAGGGCGTTTCAGGGAGGCGTATTTTTTATAACTGTCATTATCTGGCAATGACATTTCGCTAACAGCGTAGCGGCGGATCTGGCGCGCCGTCTCCAGGCGGAGGCGCAGTTTGGAGCTGGTGCCGGGGTCGGCGATCCAGTCGTCGATCGGACGGGCGTCCGACAGGAGTTCAAGCTGGCCCTGGGCCGCCTGCGAGTAGTAGTTCAGCGTGGAGCAGCTGGCCAGCAGCCCCGCCGCCGTGCCCGCCAGGAGCACGGCGCGGAGCCGCGGGGTGATTCGCGAAAGTTTCATGTGTCAAAAGGTTCATGGTGCGGCCGGTGGTCATGCTTTCTCCACCTGCACCAGCGTGTCGTAGAAAGTCGGCGCCCGGCCCATGTCGGTCAGGCGCTGGCTGGTTACTTCGTTGGCGTTCTTGCCGTCGCTGGCGAGCTTTTTCCACCAGATCGACAGGCCGACCACGAGGCCGGCCCGCGCCTTGGGCGTGACACGGGCTCGCGCGACGAACGAGCCCCGGTCATTAAAGATGCGCACCATCTCGCCGTGCTCGATGCCGCGGCTTGCGGCGTCGACGGGATGGATGTCCAGGTGAGGTTCACCTTCCGTGGCGCGGAGGCTCTGGACATTGACAAAGCTTGAGTTGAGGAAGTTCCTGGCCGGCGGAGAAATCATCGCCAATGGATATTTCTCTGCCAGTTCGGGATTGGATGCCACGGATTCGTAATTCGGAATATAGGTCGGCAGCGGATCGAGACCGTCCGCCAGCATCGACTCGCTATAAAACTCGCACTTGCCGGAAGGGGTCGGGAAGCCGCCTTCCGCGAAGGGCGCGGCCGGCATGTTCAGCTTGCTCCAGCCGGTACGCTTCAGCGATTCCCAGTCGAAGTGCACGGCGCGCGCGTTCTTCTTGTCGAAGGCCTGGGCCGCGAGTTCGTCGTCGGTCTYGCTGAAGGCCGGGTCGTCGAAGCCCATGCGCCTGGCGATCAGGCGGAAGATCTCGGTGTTCGGCTTGGCCTCGCCCAGGGGCGCGATCGCCGCGTTGTTCGCCATCATGTACAGGTGGCCGTAAGCCAGGTGGGCGTCGACGTGCTCGAGCTGGGTGGTGGCCGGCAGCAGGATGTCCGCGTAGTCGGCGGTATCGGTCTGGAAGTGTTCCAGCACCACGGTGAACAGGTCTTCGCGCTCGAAGCCGCGCTGCACCTTCGAAGAGTCCGGCGCGATCGCCACCGGGTTCGCGTTGTAGACGATCACGGCCTCGATCTTCGGACCGAAGCTTGGGGACGCCTCCTTCAGCAGGTCGTCGCCGATGGTGTTCATGTTGATGGTGCGCGGGATACGGCCGCGCAGCAGGTCCGGGCGCTGCAGCGCCAGCTTGTTCGACGGGAAGGAGCCCGAGGTCGACAGCTGCACGCCGCCGGCCGGATGGCGCCAGGCGCCCACCAGGGCCGGCAGGCAGGCGATGTTGCGTACCGCCATGCCGCCGCCGCGTACGCGCTGCAGGCCATAGTTCATGCGGATCGCCACCGGCTCGCCGCGCATCGCGGTGTCGCCGTACTCGCGCGCCAGGTTCACCACTTCCTCGGCCCTGATGCCGCAGGTTTCGGCGGTGCGTTCCGGCGTCCATTCGGCCACGCGGTCCTTCAGCTGGCCGAAGCCCAGGGTGTGCCGGGCGATGTAGTCGTGGTCCAGCAGGTTTTCCTTGACCAGCACGTGCATCATGCCCAGCGCCAGCGCGCTGTCCGTGCCCGGCAGGACGGCAATGTGCTGATGGCACTTCTCGGCCGTCAGGGAGCGATACGGGTCGATCGCGATCAGCTTCGCGCCGCGGCGCTTGGCTTCCTGCACGCGCATCCAGAAGTGCAGGTTCGAGGCGATCGGATTGCCGCCCCAGATCAGGATCAGTTTCGCATCCTGGAACTGTTCGATGTCGGTGCCGATCGAACCACCGATGGTGTATTTGTAGCCGGTCGTGCCGGCGGTCGCGCACACGGTGCGATCGAGGAAGGAGGCGCCGACCTTGTTGAAGAAGCGCATCGCCATCGCCTCGCCCTGCACCAGGCCCATGGTGCCGCAATAGCTGTAGGGCAGGATGGCCTGCGGGTCGCGTTCCGCGATCGGCGCAAGGCGCGCCGCGATCTCGTCGAGGGCCTGCTCCCAGCTGATGCGTTCGAATTTCCCTTCGCCCTTCCGGCCGATGCGGCGCATCGGGTACAGCAGGCGGTCCGCATGATAGGTGCGGTCGATGTAGCGCGAAACCTTGGTGCACAGCACCCCGGCCGTGGTCGGGTGATCCGGATCCCCCTTGACCTCCGTTGCGACGCCGTCCTCCACGGTGACGAGGATGGCGCAGGTATCGGGGCAGTCGTGCGGGCAGGTGGCCTTGACAAGGGTCTTGGTCATGGAATCGGGTCCGGGGAAAAACGTCGAGAAACCAATAGTTTAGACGATTCCTGCGGCCCCTGTGACGGCACTGGCCGTGGCGGCTTCGGAAGGGCTACAATAGTTGAAAACATGTATAGGGAGAACAGAATGAGACTTGTCGAACCTATCCTCGCGCACCAGGCGGAACTCGAGACCATCCGCCGCGACATTCACGCACATCCCGAACTCTGCTACGAAGAACAGCGCACCGCCGATGTCGTGGCAGCCCGCCTGACCGAATGGGGCATCCCTGTGGTCCGTGGCCTTGGCGTCACCGGCGTGGTCGGCATCATCAAGAACGGCACGTCCGAACGCGCAATCGGCCTGCGCGCCGACATGGATGCCCTGCCGATGCAGGAGCTCAACACATTTGAGCACGCGTCGCGCCATGCCGGCAAGATGCATGCTTGCGGCCATGACGGCCATACCACGATGCTGTTGGGTGCAGCCCACTATCTGTCGCAGAACCGCAACTTCGACGGCACCGTGTACCTGATTTTCCAGCCGGCCGAAGAAGGCGGTGCCGGCGCCCGCCGCATGATGGACGACGGCCTGTTCGAACGCTTCCCGATGGATGCCGTGTATGGCCTGCACAACTGGCCGGGTATGGCGGCCGGCAAGTTCGGCGTGGTCGCCGGCCCGATGATGGCATCCAGTAACGAGTTCCGCGCGGTCGTGAAGGGCAAGGGCGCCCACGCCGCGCAGCCGCACCGCGGCATCGATCCGGTGATGGTGGCGGTGCAGATCGCGCAAAGCTGGCAGACCATCATCTCGCGCGAAAAGAACCCGCTGGATACCGCCGTGCTGTCGATCACCCAGATCCACGCCGGCAGCGCCACCAATGTGATCCCCGACGAAGCGGTACTGGTCGGCACCGTGCGCACCTTCACCACCGGGGTGCTCGACCTGGTGGAGCGCCGCATGGGCGAGATTGCGCAGGGCGTCTGCGCGGCCTTCAATGCGAGCGTCGATTTCTCGTTCAAGCGCAATTACCCGCCGCTGGTGAACCATCCGGAACAGACGGCCTTCGCGGTCGAGGCGATGAAGGCGGTGGTCGGCGAAGACAATGTCGACGCCAACGTGGAGCCGACCATGGGCGCCGAGGACTTCGCCTTCATGCTGCAGGCCAAGCCGGGCTGCTACGTCTTCCTCGGCAACGGCGACGGCGCCCACCGCGCCGGCGGCCATGGCCTCGGCCCTTGCCAGCTGCACAATGGCAGCTATGACTTCAACGATCAGTTGTTGCCGATCGGGGCCAGTTACTGGGTGAGGTTGGCCGAGATGAGCTTGCCACCGGCCTAAGTTCGTCGCCCCGCGAAGGCGGGATAGTGCCCCGGCACTTTCCCCCAGCTTTGCTCGCTACTCCGGCAGCGTGTCCGCCCCGGCGCCAACACGCTTCCCCGGATTCAACCTCTCCAACGCAATCAAGGCCGCCGCATGATCGGCGGACGGCAAATCCGCCTCGATCGTCTCGTACTGACGCGTCACCAACTCGGTCACCGGCAGCTTCACGCCCGCCTCCCCCGCTGCGGCCAGGATATTGCGCTGATCCTTGAGCTGGGTTTTCACCTGCCCGCCCGGCACGAAGTTCCGCTCCAGCATGCGCTGTCCATGCACTTCCAGCACACGGCTGCCGGCAAAGCCGCCGCGGATCGCCTCGCGCACGGCGGCCGGATCGGCGCCCGCGGCCTGGGCCAGCAACAAGGCCTCGGCGACCACATTGATGGTCGCGCCGACGATCAGCTGGTTGCACAGCTTGGCGACCTGGCCGCTGCCGGCCGGGCCGACCAGGGTGGCCGAGCCCATCTTTTCGAGCACGGGCGCGGCTTCCGCGAAATCGGCCGCATCGCCGCCGGCCATGATGGCCAGCTTGCCCGCCTCCGCGCCCACCACGCCGCCGGACACCGGCGCATCGACGAAACGGCAGCCGGCTTTCTGCAACTGTGCATGGAAGGCCAGGGCTTCGTCCTGCCGGGTGGAACTCATGTCGATCCACAGCGCGCCGGGTTTCAGCGCGGGCAGCGCGGCGGCCAGCACCTGGCCGACCACCGGTCCCGCTTCCAGGATGGTGATCACGATGTCGGCATCGCGCACCGCGTCGTGCAGGTCTTGCCTGGGGATGGCGCCGACGCCGCGCAAGGCCTCGGCCTTGGCCGGCGAACGGTTCCAGACGTGAAGAGGATAGCCGGCTTGCGCCAGCCGGGTCGCCATCGGCTTGCCCATCAGGCCGATGCCGAGGAATGCCAGGGTCGGAAGTGTCATGGTGGTCTCGTTGTGCAGATCGTTCGATTCTAACAATTGATGGACAGGCCACGCCAAAACCCACATCTCGCTAAAATAGCGGGATTCGTCAATCGAAAGGAAATAAAAAAGATGTTCTCCGCTAAGAAAATCGCGACCTCGATGGCCGCAGCCGCCGCCCTGTTCGCCGCACAGGCAGGCCACGCCCAGAACGGCCTGGTCGACTCCTACGCCGTGGAAGCCGGCGGCGGCGAGCACGTGCAGGTGCTGCGCCTGTCGGCCCAGAAAGACTGGAACAAGAACTGGTTCGCTACCAGCGGCCACCACCTGTCGGGCTACTGGGATGCCAACATCGCCTACTGGCGCGCCAACCAGTGGCTGGACGTGCCGGGCAAGCGCCACAACCTGGCCGTGATCGGCATCACCCCGGTGTTCCGCTGGGAAGCCGATGACAAACTCGGCTTCTACGCCGACGCCGGCATCGGCGCCGCCCTGTTTTCGGATGTGTACCGCAACACCCACCGCCAGCTGTCGACCGCCTATGAATTCGCGGACCACGTCGGCGTCGGCTACGTGTTCGCCAACAAGTGGGAACTGGGCGCGCGCCTGCAGCACTACTCGAACGGCGGCATCAAGCATCCGAACGGTGGCGTGAACCTGCTGATGGTGAAGGCGTCGTATCACTACTGATTGACGTAGCGGCCGACCCTGCCCTCTGGCAGACGTCGGCCCGGGGCGATTTATGTGACAATCGCCCAATGACCGATACCAGCAACGTCAAAAGTTACCTTCCCTGGCTGGTGGCGACTGCCCTGTTCATGGAGCAGCTCGACGCCACCATCGTCAACACCGCCGTTCCCAGCATCGCGGCCAGCCTTCAGGTCACACCACTGAGCCTGAAGTCCGTCGTTACCTGCTATATCCTCAGCCTCGCCGTCGGCATCCCCGTGAGCGGCTGGATGGCCGACCGTTTCGGCACCCGGCGCGTGTTCGGCATCGCAATCGCCATCTTCACGTTCGCCTCGGTGCTGTGCGGACTGTCGGTCAACCTCGAGATGATGGTGGTGGCGCGCCTGCTGCAGGGCCTTGGCGGCGCAATGATGATGCCGGTCGGGCGCCTGGCCATCATCCGCACCTTCCCCAAGAGCGAGTTGCTGGGGGCAATGAACTTCGTGATCCTGCCCGCGCTGATCGGCCCCCTGCTCGGACCGACCGTCGGCGGCCTGATCGTGCACTGGACCTCGTGGCGGGCGATTTTCTTCGTCAACGTGCCGGTCGGGCTGCTGGCCCTGTTCCTCGTGCACCGCTACATGCCGGATTACAAGGGCGCCGAGCCGCGCCCGCTCGACACCATCGGCCTGATCCTGTTCAGCTCGGGTACGGCCCTGCTGTCCTGGCTGCTGGAGATCTTCGGCGAGCACACGCTCGACACCGTGACCATCGTCCTGATGCTGGGCCTGTCGGTGGCCCTGCTGGCGGCCTATGCCTGGCATGCGAGCGAGCACAAGCACCCGCTGCTGCGCCTGGCGCTGCTGAAGGTGCGCACCTTCCGCATCGCGGTGCTGGGCGGTTTCATCACCCGCCTGGGTATCGGCGGCCTGCCCTTCCTGCTGCCGCTGCTGTATCAGCTGGGTCTGAAACTGCCTGCCTGGCAGTCCGGCCTCCTGATGATGCCGACCGCAGCCGCGGCGATGGGCATGAAACTGATCGCACCCAGGGTCCTGGCCCGCTTCGGCTACCGCCAGGTGCTGATCGTGAACACCATCTGCATCGGCCTGACGATCGCGCTGTTCGCGCTGGTGGGACCGGGCACGCCCTGGTATGCGATCGCCGGCATCGGCCTGCTGCAGGGCTTCTTCAATTCGCTGCAATTCTCGAGCATGAATACGCTAGCCTATGCGGACGTTCCGCAACAGGATTCCAGCATGGCCAGCACGATCGCCAGCTCCCTCCAGCAGCTGTCGATGAGTTTCGGACTGGCGAGCGGTTCGCTGGTGACGGCCTGGTTCCTCGGCCGCGTGCCGCAGACCAACCAGTTGATGGTGACCTCGGCCCTGCACCACGCTTTCCTGACGCTGGCAGTCACGACGATGCTGTCGTCCTTCGTGTTCTGGCGCCTGCGCCGCAGCGACGGAGAGAGCATCAGCCGCGGCAAGCAACGCCCCGAGGAAGCCGCCACCCAGGATTCGGCGCCGCTGTCGCAAGCCTGATCCCTCGCGCCGGCAAGCGCCGGAGCGGTATAGAGTCGAAGCGAGGGAGAGATCCAGTCCTGTCAGGAGAAAAGCATGAGCCTGTCACTCGTTTCGGCCGACTTCGATGCCGGCGGCAACATTCCGGCAATTCACACCTGCGACGGAACCGATACCGCGCCCGCCCTGTCGTGGACGGGCGCGCCACCGGGAACGAAAAGCTTCGCTCTGATCGTCGACGATCCCGACGCACCGGACCCGGCGGCGCCCAAGATGACCTGGGTGCACTGGGTCCTGTATAACATCCCGCTCTCGGCGGCCAGCCTGCCCTCGAGCGTGCGCGGCACGGACCTGCCGCCGGGCACACGCACCGGCCTCAACGACTGGAAGAAGAGCGCCTATGGCGGCCCTTGCCCGCCGGTGGGGACGCACCGCTATGTGCACAAGCTCTACGCCCTGGATGTGGAATTGCCGGACCTCGGCCATCCAACCAAGGCCGAGCTGGAAAAGGCGATGAAAGGGCATGTGCTCGCGCAGGGGCAGCTGATCGGCACTTACCACAAGCGCTAGCCTCAGCGCTCGGGGTTTGCCGGCCTGCGTGGTGAGGAAGGTCGGCAGGTAATGGTCGATCACGAAGCGCGGATTCGGCTGGTGGTCTTCGTAAAATCCGGTCAGGACAAAACCTGCTTTTATCTGCCCGCCGATTTGCTCGGACAGAATGCCCGGATCTTGGCTGGAAAAGCAAAAAGCCCGCTCAATCGAATTGAGCGGGCTTCTGCGAATAATTAGCCTGACGATAACCTACTTTCACACTGGTTGCAGCACTATCATCGGCGCAAAGTCGTTTCACGGTCCTGTTCGGGATGGGAAGGGGTGGTACCGACT